>DATEHC010000069.1:0-15686 GCA_035279785.1 Candidatus Dormiibacterota bacterium | reverse complement strand
TCACGCGCGTGAGATCGAGAATCGTCGCGGGGCGCTTGTGGTCGAGGTTGATCTCGACCAGCACGTCGGTAGCACCCCAGATCGGCGTCGCCTCCGGATGCGCTGCCTTCATCTCCACTGCCTCGTTCCAGGTCGAAGGCTGCAGGAAATCCATTACCAGGCCGGTCCGGGATCCGGCGCGCCCTCGCGAATCACCGTGCCCTCGATCAGGCCGTACGGCCGGTCCGACGCGTAGAACACCTCGTTCGGGTTGGGCAGATCGAATGGCGAGAGGTCGACGACGAAGTGGTGCCGGTTCGGCATCACGAGCCGCACCTCCACGATCTCCTCACGCGCCTCGAGCACCGCCTCGCCCATCGCGTAGAGCGTCTGCTGGAGGGAAAGGCTGTGGTGGCCGGCGAAGGTTGAGGTGAGCCGATGTACGACGTCGCGATAGGCATCGGCCCAATCGACGTCGGTGTCGCGGAAACGCCAGCTTGCCGAGAGCGACGTCGCCATTACGCGGTCGTTTGTCTCGGGCAGCGTCGTGTAGCGGTCCTTGATGTAGCCGTGAAATTCGGAATCGGTCGTCTTGAGGATGACCATGTCGGCGATTCCTCCGACGACCCACGTTCTGTCCTTGGTGGTGGTAACGGTTGCGAGGCGCTTCGTCTCGCCTGCCCGTGCGAAGGCGTGCGGACCGAGGCGCGACCAGAAGACCTCCTCGATGTGCACCCGAGCGCGGTGAACGCTGGCGAACTCGTCGACGAAATGGCGCGCCAGGCGAATGCCAAACTCCTCGATCTCGCCGACTCCGTCATGCGCAAACGCGAAGACGGTGTTCTTCTGCGTGTCGGTTGGCACGACCTTGCTGTTGTCGCCCGTGAGATGCGCGTCAGCGAAATCGCCGGCCAGCGCTACCGTCACGTTGAGGTCCTTGAGCTCGTGCTGCGGCCCGTCGCGCGTGACGCGCACGACGTGCGTTTCCGCCTTGCCGTACTGGTTGTCGCCTAGCCGGATTGTCATGTCCCTTTATAGGTCGAGTAACCGTACGCGCTGAGCAGCAGGGGCACGTGAAGGTGACCGCCTTCGAAGTTGAAGACGACCACGATCGACGGATAGAAGGCGCTCAGGCCGGAGCGTTCGAAGTACGGCCGCGTGTCGAACTCGAGCCGGTACTCGCCCGATTCCAGCTCATCATCGGAAAGGCTTCGGATGCGCCCGTCGGCGTCCGTCTTGGCGTCGCCGACCGGCTTCCAGTCGGCGTCGGGCTCGCGGCGTTCAAGCCTGACAGCGAGGCCCGCCGCGGGCGTGCCGCGCATGGTGTCGAGCACGTGCGTCGAGATGCTCATGCGGACAGCATCTTGCCGATTCGGAGCCGGACGATCTTGCGCAGCTCGCGCTTGGCCTCGCCCAGCTCGGTGGTTCGGTCGTTGCTCATGCGCCGGCGCAGCTCGGCCAGGATCTCCTCGCCGCTGCGGCCGCTCGCGGCGATGAGGAAGACATGCCCGAAACGGTCCTCATACCGCCGATTTTCGACCGCCAGGGCGTCCAGCGTCTGGGACGCGGCGGTCATGGCGCGCTTCTGCTCGTCAGCGGACGCTTCGGGGGTGTCTCCTCCGCCTTCACCTATACGGGGATGCGCGCGCACGGCGGCGAGCCACTCTTCGTCGCTCATGCCGTCCAATTCGGACGACGCAGTCTCCACGAGCGAATCGACATCGGAATAGGGACGGCCCGCCGTAAGCTCCACCGCCCAGCGCCTGTTCGCCAGGCACGAATACAGACGTTCTTCAGCCTGTGAGGAAGAGAGGGCGTTGAATCGCTCCAACGCCCTCCACCCTAACTGCTAACGCGAAACTGCGCAGCCATTTCCCGTGCGGTCGAAGGCTTCGTTGCTCCACGTCGGTTGCACGGCGTAGCTGTTGCCCGCGAGCGTGATGTTCTGCGTGTTGATCCAGGCGCACTTGTCGCCGTTCTCCGACCCCTGCGCGTCGTTCCAGCCATCCTGGTTGCCGGCGAAGTTGTCAGGATCGCTGATCGCCTCGGCGTACTCGTGGCCGGTGACGATGCTGTAACCGTCGAATACGCCGTTGCCGAAGCTGTTGCTGGTCTTGTTGACCCAGTTCATTCCGCAACCGCCGGCGCCAAGGCCCGGCCAGCTGAGATCCAGGTAGGGAATGAACGAGTACTGGAACTGCCCACCGCTGAGGCTGGTTGTCTGCGTGTGGTAGCCGCAGTACACGGGCTGACCGGTGGCGACGGTGGTCGGCGGAGTCATGACGAAGTAGGTCGCCTGCGGGTCGTACCCGAAGTGGGCCACGGCTTTCTGCGCCTCGGCAGCGATCGGGTCGTTGACGAGGTTTTCGGCCAGTCCGAGGGTGATGATCGCGCTCGGAACCGGCGAGGGATCCGTCCAGGTTCCCTTCAGCTGAGCCGTGGGGTTGGTCACGAAGTCGGTGCCGGCGGCGCCGGTGCAGCTTGTCGAGCCGGCCGGGATGTTCTTGCAGTACTGCGTGGTGACCCCCGCCCAGGGGCTGCCGCCCACGTTGCTGAAGAACGAGTTGGTGTAGCTCTGCAATGTCGAGCTCGGGTAGACCTGGCCGTTGGCGTCCGTGGTGTTGAACCCGCTGATCCAGTCGGGGCCCCAGTACACGATGTAGACCGCCGGGGTGGTCTCCACCCCGATGGCGCCCGGTCCGGCGTTGCCCCCGTGGAAGATCAGATCGTTGGTCAGCGCGCTCGATGAAGGCACCGATTGCTGACCATGAGCCCAGAAGAAGTGCTTTGGATTGATCGGACCGTGCGCGCCCACCTGCCCCGGCAATGCCCCAAGTGCCAGGCCCAGCGCCACCGCCCCCACAAGTACCCTCCAACGATTCATGCACACACCTCCATTCCTTTCGGAACGCGGTGAATCCACCAACTCCCCGGAGCCGGATTAAGGTCAGGTCGATGCCTGAGGCCGGCCCGATCGGCAAACGCCTGCGGCGGCTCGAGGATGCGCGCCTGCTCCGCGGCGAGGGCCGATTCGCCGACGACCTGCGGCCCGAGGGCTGCCTTCACGTCGCGTTCGTGCGCAGCCCGGTGGCAAGCGGCCGGATCATCGAGATCGCTCCCTCCGACGTGGAAACTGTCTTCATCGCGAAGGACCTCGAGGGCACGTGCCGGCCGCTGGCCGTCCATCTGACGACACCGGGCGTGATCTCGCCGGCGCGTCCCATCCTTGCCACCGACCGGGTGCGATTCGTGGGCGAGATCATCGCGGCGGTCGTGGCTCCGGACCGCTACGTGGCCGCGGATGCAACCGACTTCGTGCGCGTCGAGATCGATCCCTTGCCGGCGGTGATCACGCGAAGCGACTCGCCGCTGGTGCACGACTCGGTGCCGGACAACGTCTACTTCCTCGGCCGCCGGACTTACGGCGACCCGGATGCGGCATTCACGCGGGCCGACGCCGTCGTGGATTTTCGGGTCAGTCATCCGCGCGTCGCGCCCGCGCCAATCGAGTGCCGCGGAGTCGTCGCGGCGCCAGAGGGTGATGGCGTCACCGTGTGGACATCGAGCCAGGTCCCCCACCTCGTCGCCGATGCGATCGCCGAATGCCTGGACATTCCGCGCCCGACCGTGCGCGTCGTCGCCACCGACGTCGGCGGTGGATTCGGCGGCAAGGCGCAGGTGTATCCCGAAGAGATCATGCTCGCGTGGATCGCGCGACGCATCGGCGCACCGGTGAAGTGGAGCGAGACGCGCACCGAGCACATGCAGTCCGCGAGCCACGCCCGTGACCAGGAGGTCGAACTTTCCGCCGCGGTTCGCAAGGACGGGCGCATCCTCGCGATTCGGGCGACCATTTATTCCTGCGTCGGTGCGTACGGCATCCGCCCGTTCGGCCCGCTGCTCGACCCGCTGGGCACCGCCGGGCTGATTCCGGGTCCCTACGACATCCGCGACTACGAGTACGCGACGTACTCGCTCGCCACCAACCAGAGCCCGGAGGGTCCGTACCGCGGAGTCGGAATGGTCACTGCTGTGCTTGCCCACGAGCGACTGATGGACCTGACCGCCGCCCGCCTCGGCCTTGATCCCGCGGAGGTGCGCCGCGTCAACCTGGTACGGCCCGAGCAGATGCCCTATCGCGCGGTGACGGGGCATCCCTATGAGTCGGGCGACTATCCACACGCCCTGGACGTCGCCCTTGCCGCCATCGACTATCCCCACCTTCGCTCCGAGCAAGGCGGCGGCCGCAGCATCGGCGTCGGGCTCGCGTCCTATGTCGAGTACACGGGCGCGGGCTCGGCGACCTTCGTGGGCCGCGGGATGCAGGACATCCCGGGCACCGACACCGCGCATGTGTGGCTCGACGGCGGCGGCACCCTCCACGTGCAGACCAGCAGCCCCGCCATCGGCCAGGGTTCCCACACCACGCTCGCGCAGGTCGCGGCGGCCGGTTTCGGCGTCGAGCCCGAGAGCGTCATCGTCGAGCAGACCGACACCTCGAAAGTGGAGCGCGGTACTGGCACGTTCATGAGCCGCGGCTCTGTGGGCGCGGCGACAGGTGTGTTTCGCGCCGCCACGCTGTTGCGCGAGCTCGCGTCCGAGAATGGCGAGCTCGACGTGTCGGTGACCTACGACGCGCCGCAGGCGTCACACCCGTACGCGACTCACGCATGCGTTGTCGAGGTCGAGCCGGAAACAGGCGCGGTCAACATACTTCGCTACGTGGTCGCGGACGACTGCGGCGTCCTCATCAATCCGACGATCGTCGAGGGCCAGGTCGTCGGCGGCGTCGCGCAGGGCTTCGGCGCGGCAACCATGGAGGAGGTCGTCTACAGCTCCGAAGGACAACTGCTGACCGGCACGTTTCTCGACTACTCGATCCCCAGCATCGGAGAGGCGCCGCTGGTCGAGATCGAGCATCTGCATACGCCGTCGACAGTGCACGAGCTCGGCACGAAAGGGGCGGGCGAGGGCGGAACGATCGGTGCGACCGCGGCCATCGCGAGCGCGATCGCCGACGCCCTGAAGCTGACAGACATCGCCCTGCCGCTCACTCCGGACCGCATCGCACGCAAGTGACGCCGTACCAACCGATCGCCTACCTCGAGTGGAACGCGTCGCGGCGTCCGGATGGCCTCGCGATCTGGGACGCCGGTGAGGAGATCACCTTCGGCGGGCTCGTCGATCGCGTCCACCGCTTGCGCAATCTGATTGTGTCGAGGGGGGTACGCGAGGGCGACGTCGTCGGCGTACGCCTGCCGAACGTATGGCAGTACGTCGCACTCGAGATCGCGATCCCGTCACTCGGGGCGGTCATCCTGCCGCTTCCCCAAAACCTCGGCGAGCACGAGCTCCGATGGATACTCGACAAGACGCGGCCCCGCCTGGTCGTCGACAAGGAGCCAGACCTTCGCAAAGATCAATCGGCGGTTGAGGCGCCGCGCATCGCCGCCGATCCCGATCGCATCGTCGAGATCGCCCTTACCTCGGGGACGACCGGCATGCCCAAGCTTGCATCGCTGTCGGCGCGTCTCAAGCAGGTCACGTTCGAGGGCTTCACGTCTCGGCTGGGGATATCCGAGAACGACCGCGTCCTCCCCATGACGCCGCTCACGCAGGGCATCGGCGGCATGTGTCTCTACTGCCTGCGCAGGGGCGCCGCGCTGGTGATGCTCCGCGAGCCACACTGGACGCCTGAGCACTGCCTTTCGGTCGCCCGCGAGTCACGCGCCAGCATGCTCGTAGGCGTGCCGACGAACGTGATCCGGATGCTCGACCAAGAGATCAATCAGGAAATCGACCTGCCCGACGCGAGAGCGGTGGCGGTGGCCGGCGCTCCTCTCCCTCCGGAGGTCGCCGAGCGCTGGGAGACGAAGACCGGAATTCGGATCTCGAGCTTTTACGGTTCGATGGATGCCGGCCAGCTCGCGGTTGCGAGTCCATCCGATCCGCAGGCAAAGAGATGGACGACCGTCGGCCGGCCGCACGACGGCGCCGACTGGCACATCGTGGACGGCGAAATCGCCATGCGCGGCGACCTCGTGCAGCAGCGTTACTGGGGTGAGACGTTCGGTCCGTACTCAGAGGACGGTTGGGCACACATGGGCGACCTGGGATTCGTCGACGACGACGGCTTCCTGCACGTCGTCGGGCGCATCAAGGACATCATCATCCGTGGGGGGAGCAACATCAATCCGTACGAGGTGGAATCGATGCTGCGGTCGCACCCCAACATTGCCGACGCATGCGTGGTCGCGAAGCCGGACCGCGAGCTCGGTGAGGTGCCCGTCGCGTTCGTCGTGGCGCGGAACGGATCGGACGTCACTCGTGAGCAGGTCGACGCATTTCTCCGCGACCAGGGCCTGGCGCACTACAAGTGGCCCGTTGCGGTCCGCCGAATTGAGGCGCTGCCGCTGTCCGGACCGGGCAAGGTAAACCGCAAGGCGCTGAGGGAAGATGCGCGCGACATGTAACGACATCGAGGCGGCGTGGTTCGAGGTCGGGCGCGGCGAACCGCTGGTTCTCATCCACGGCCTGGGCGACGATCACCGCGCCTGGCGCAGGTCGATCCCCGACCTCGCGCTCCGGCACCGCGTGATCCTTTACGACCTGCGCGGCCATGGCCAGACCAGTCTCGGCATGCCCGCGGGGACCCTGGCTCAGCTCGGCGACGACCTGGTCGCGCTGCTTGACGCGCTCGCCATCGACCACGCCGACCTCGCCGGCTTCTCGCTCGGCGGCACCATCGCGATGCGAGTCGCCATCGACCATCCGGCGCGGGTCCGGCGGCTTGCTCTGGTGGGAACGTCGAGCCGCGTTGGCCGCGCCGCGGCGGAGTGGTATCGCGAGCGCGTGGCGATGGTCGATCGCAACGATCCGCTTTTGCGACAGACGCTCGACCGCGACACCGGCGACGTGTACGCCGAATCGCCGGGCGAGCTCGACGAGGGTCTGCTCATCCGCCGGCAATCGACCGCGGACCCGCGCGGCTACGGCAACGCCTGCGCGGCCATGGCTGCGCTCAACGCGAATCCGCTCGACCCAGAGTTGGAGAACATCACGGCGCGGACGCTCGTCGTGGCGTCGGCGCAGGACCGGCACTGCCCGCCGAGGGCGGCGGAGATCATCGCTGCGGGAATCGCGGGCAGCAGGCTGGAGGTGATCGAAGGGGGCGGCCATCCCATCCCGGTCGAGAAGCCGCGCGAGCTGGCGGGCTTCATCAACTCCTTCCTCGCCCATGACTGAAGCGCTGCTGCGCGAGTGGGGACCGGACGATGTCCTCACGCTGACGCTCAACCGGCCGGACCGCCGCAACGCCGTCGACCCGGAGTTGCTCGACTCGCTGGCTGAAGCGCTGCGGGCCGAGGGCGAGCGCGCGGGCGCGATCATCCTCCGGGGCGCCGGCACCGAGGCCTTCTCCGCGGGCTACGACCTCTCGCGCCTCACCGGGTCCATCGAAGACCTCGAGGCCGACCGTCACATCGGCGACGCGGCGACAGCACTTCGCTCGTGCCCGGCCCCGGTAATCGCCCGGCTGCAGGGCCACTGCCATGGGGCGGGCGTCGAGCTGGCCCTCGGCTGCGATCTCCGGGTCGCCTGCGACCTGCGGCTCTCGGTGCCGGCCGTCAGTCTGGGCGTCGTTTATCGCTACCCCTTCATCGCCCGACTGGTCCAGATCTGCGGGATCGCCCGAGCCTCGGACCTGCTGCTCGGCATGCTGGAGTTGGATTCGGCCACCGCCTACGCGTGGGGCCTGGTCACGGAGGTCGTGCCAGCGGAAGCATTGGACGCGCGGGTCCAGGAGCTGGCGGAAAGGCTTGCTCGCTCCCCGAGACCCGCGGTCGAAGGTACGAAGGCAAGCCTCAACCTCCTCGACCGGCGGCTCGTCGCGGGCGAGGACCTTCTGCAGGCGCACGAGATGCGCACGCGGGCGGCCGCGAGCCCGGAACGCAAAGCCGCCGTCGAGCGTCGGAAGCAGAAGATCAAGCGGCGGTGAGCTTCGACGTCTCCGTCGGCATAAGTCCCAGGCAGTCGCTCGAGAGCTGGGCCGCCTTCGCCGCCGAGCTGGAGCGCGACGGTGTGGACCGGATCTGGGTTATCGATTCGCAGCTGGCGATGAAGGACGTGTACGCGGGCCTCACCGTCGCTGCACTCCACACCTCGCGCGTCAAGCTGGGCACCGGTGTCACCAACGCGGTGACGCGCCATCCGACAGTGACAGCCAACGCGATCGCGGCGGTCGACGAGCTTTCCCACGGACGGGCGGTTCTCGGGCTCGGCGCGGGTGACTCGGCGCTTTACGGAATCGGGCTCAAGCCGCAGAAGGTCACCGAGGTCGAGGAGGCCATCGCGTTCTTTCGCGCACAGTTGCCGGCGACGATTCCCATCTACCTCGCTGTCAGCCAGCAGCGGATGTGCGAGCTGGCCGGGCGCGTCGCGGACGGCGCGATCGTCATGGGTCCGGCGCAACCCGACATGGTCCGGCGGCAGGTCGAATGGATCCGCGCGAGCGGTCGCACCGATTGTCAGATCGCCCTGATCGCGCCCACGTCGACGGACATGGAGGACGTGCGGTCGTGGGCCTCGACCCAGGCGCGCCTGCTCTCGCATTTCAAGGAGCTTCCGCCGAGCCTCGAGGGCTTTCGCGAAGAGCTGATGCGAAGTGATGCCTCATACGACTACTCCGAGCATCTCTCGCCGCACGCCGATCACAGTGGCGCGGTATCGGACGAGCTGGTGCGGGCGCTGGCCAACGTCGGGACGGCGCACGAGTGCGCAAACAGGTTGCGCGAGCTACGTGAGGTTGGCGTCGACACGTTCATCTTCCCGATCGCCGGGCGGGGCCGCGCCGCGCGCTGGCGGCGCATAAGGGATGAGATCCTCAGTCAGATCATGGTGTAGCCGCCACTGACCGACAGCGTCTGCCCCGTGATGTAGGACGCGCGGTCGGAGGCGAGCAGCAGCACCGCGGGGACTACGTCCTCGGGGGTGCCCAGGCGTCGCAGCGGGTAGGCCTTCGCGGCCTTCTCCCTCACCTCGGGAGTGAACACATCGCGTTGCTCGACAGACCACACCGAGCTCTCGCCCGAGGTGTCCGGCGATCCGGGGATCAACCCAGGGCAGACCACGTTGAGGGTGATCCCATGCTTGCCCACCTCGCGCGCGATGGCCTTGGACATCGCGATGACGCTTGCCTTCGTGCCGCTGTATACGGCCTCGCGCCACTCGCCGATGCGGCCGGCGTCCGAGCCGATGGAGACAATTCGGCCATACCCGCGCTTGATCATCGGGTCGAGCACGGCGCGGGTCGTGTTGATGAAGCCCCACGTGTCGATCGCGATCTCGCGCTCCCATTCCGCACGTGGTTTCTCGATGAAAAGGCGGTCGATGGTCCAACCCGCGCAGTTGACGAGGACGTCGACCCCTCCCATCGCCGACTCGACGTAATCGACCGTGGCCGACACCGAATCCCAGTCGGTCACGTCGGTGTGCCTCGCGACGATGGTGCCCGATGGCGCCTCGGCCTCCACCTTCTTCGCCTGAGCGTCGTCGATATCCGCCACGACCACCCGCGCACCCTCGTGGGCGAACCCGAGGGTGATGGCGCGACCGAGGTTGGATGCCCCGCCGGTGACGATGACGGTGCGGCCGGTGAGCCCAAGGTCCATGTCAGGGCAATTGTGATAGTCCGGACTAACGACGGGTCTTGCCGATACGCACCGGGTGATAGTCCGGACTATCGCGTGATGTGAGCCCGGAATCGACTGCGCCGATCAGCCGGCAGCTCGCGCGGCATTTCGCTCCGCCGCGAACCTTGCGACCAGAGCTGCTCCGAGCATCCACGCCCACTGGAGGGCAGCGATCTCAGCGACGAACGCGAGGCCGCCGAAGCCGACCTGGCCGGCGGTACACGCCAGGAAGCTCGGGTCGGCGAGGCACCAGGGTGCCGCGAACCAGACAACCCAGGCGAGCCCGACTCCGGCGGCCGCTGCGGTGGCGGCGAGAGCCGTCGCGCCGAACAGGGCCGCCATCGGGCGCGAGCGGAGAGAAACACCCATCGCGATCGCGCTGAACGTGACCTCGAGCTCGACAAACGCGATCAAAGCGATCATCCACGGCTACAACGCCCAGCTTCACGAGTCGAACGCTTTGGCCAGGTCGGCGGGCAGAGTCGTCGGCGGATCGAACTCGCAAAGGCGGTCTCCATGCTGTAGCGCCTTGACCACCAGGCTCGAGCAGATCTCGTGGTTGCGCCTCACCCACCGGAGGGGCAAGCCGAACAGCAGGTGGAGCGACGCGCCGGCCATGTCGAGGTAGCCGAACGCCTGTCCGACCTGGCCTTCCGCGTAGGCCACCGCGGCGGCGCGGCAGTCGGGAGTGAAGTCGGGGCCGAATCGCACCACGTGGTACTCGCCGGCGCGGTATTTGTCGATCGAGCTGCGAACCACGCCCGTGGCCTCCGCCTCGACGAGCGCGCCATCCTCGCCGACGATCAGAGCGGCGTGGCTCCAGTGCGCGAACCTTCGGTCAGGGCCCCGGAATCGTCTCCGCTGGGCAAAGGTGATCAGCGCCGCGAACGGGCGGTGCCGGTGGGCCAGGACGAAGTCGCCCGGAACGAATTCCGCAGTCATGCCTCATCGCGATAACGCCTGAACGCCCGCGACCGAGATGGAATCAGGCTTTGGCGGGTCGGACCTGATCCTGCCGGTAGCCTACGCGAGGAAAGACCTCGTCCGCGAACCGGCTGATGACGCCGCCCTCGGCGGCGTTGGGCAGGTTGACGATGAAGTACTCGATGCCGGCGGCGGCATACTGCTCGATGAGGCTCGCGATCGCCGGCGCGTCGCCGACATGCTCCTGCCACTCGCCACGAACGAACGATTCGTCTCGCCCGATGCGACGCGCCGTTTCCGCGATCACCCGCGAGGTCTCCCTCTCGTCGCCGAGGACAACGTAGAACTCGGCCGTCTTCAGCACCGAGTCGTAGTCGCGCCCGACCGCATCGCAGTGGTCGCGCAGGATCCCGAGCTTGCGCCGGACGGTGTCGACGTCGGCGCGAAGGTTGCAGGCGTCGCCGTACTGCGCAACCAGCTTCAGCGTCACCTTCTCCCCCGCGCCGCCGATCCAGATCGGCGGATGGGGTTTCTGCACGGGCTTGGGCTCGTTGATCGCGCCTCGGACCTGGTAGTAACGCCCTTCGAATGTCGCCTCGTCATCGGTCCACATCGCCTTGATCACCTGCAGGGACTCGCGCAGCATGCGCAGCCGCTCGGGCGTCTCCGGATACTCGTAGCCGTAAGCGCGGTATTCGTGGTCGTACCAGCCGCCGCCGATGCCGAGGATCAAGCGGCCGTGGCTCATGACGTCGATGCCGCTCGCCATCTTCGCGAGCAGCGACGGCGGGCGGTAGCTGTTGCAAGTGACCATCTGGCCTAGCCGGATCGTCGTTGTGTCGCGGGCGAGCGCCGCCATCGACGTCCAACATTCGAACACCGACTCGATCCGCGGTTCGGGCACGGTGTGGAAGTGGTCGTAGAGAAAGATCGCGTCGAAGCCCGCGCGCTCGGCCTCGAGCGCGCAGCGGCTCATCGTCTCGTACTTCTCGATCGGATCCCGTACGTCGGCGAGATCCATGCGCCAGCCCTGCGGTAGAAAGACGCCGATCGTCGGCGCGCCTCTGCCCATGGCCTAATTGTCGAAGGTTGTGGGTGGACGCCGCCAGCGGTGGCCTTCTACGCGCTGGGCGGGGTCTCCACCGGCGGCGGCTCCGGTATGGGCGCGGGCCGCATGCGCCGCCAGGGCATCAGCATGCCGAGCACGATCCCGACCGCGATGGCGATGACGCCGACGACGACCGTGAGTCGCGTATCGGTCGCGGGCGTCACGGCGGCCACCAGTCCCGTGTCAGGACCGGTCGTTGCCGTCAGCGTGTCAGCCTTTGTCCAGTCGAGCTTCCAGATGGCCGTCTTGCGGTCGAGCGTGAACGTGGCGCCGGGCGCCGACGTGATCTCGTGCGGCACCGTGAGCGCGAACGTGATGCTGAAGATCGACGCGATCTCGCTGTCCGAGATCACCTGCTGAGATCCCGGCGACGGTGACGAGGCGGCCTGGGGCGCGGTCTTGAACGTGTACGTGTCAACCGCGCCGGCGGTCGTGTGGGTGGCCGACGTGAACAGTCCGCCGGTGTTGGAAAGGTTCAGCGAAACGCCCGTCCCAGATGTCGCCCCCGAGGGCGTCAGCTGCGGTGGAGCGGTGAGGAAGTCGAAGGCTGCCTTCTCCGTCTTGAACGGAATCGTGATCGCCGCGCCGGACTCATCGCCCTGGGTGACCGCGACGATCTTGGCGCCCGGGTACTTGGCCTGCAACTTGGTGTTGGCGGACGCGAGGTCGGTCGGCGTAAAGCCCGAGATCGACGTGCCATTGGTGCCCGACATCAGGTCCTTCGGGAACAGCAGCGTGAGCCCGATCGTGACCGAGCCGTCGGCACTGAAAACCGCGCTCGTTTCGTAGCCGCATCCGGCCGCCGTAAACAGCAGGAGGGCCATCACCAGCGGAACCGCGAATTTCACGGCGCATATGGTGATCTACCACCCGGTCGTTTCGACCCGGTTAACCTTGATTCGCCCTCATGCCCGACCTGTACGAACCCGACTTCATCGACGTGCTCGACGCGGCGCGCCAGATCCGGCCCTACCTCGAGCCCACCCCGCTGCGACGCTACCCAACGCTGGACCGCATGGTCGGGGCCGAGGTGCACGTGAAGCACGAGAACCACAACCCGACGGGCGCGTTCAAGGTGCGGGGCGGCGTCAACCTGGTCAGCCGCCTGAGCGAGGACGAGAAGCGGCGGGGCGTCATCGCCGCCTCGACCGGCAACCACGGCCAGTCGGTGGCGTTCGCCGCCAGGCTGTTCGGCGTCCCGGCGATCATTTGCGCGCCCGCCAAGGCGAACCCGGTGAAAGTCGAGGCGATGCAGGATCTCGGCGCCGAGGTCGTCCTGCATGGCGAGCTTTACGACGACGCCCGCCTCCAGGCGGAGAAGCTGGCCCGCGAGCACGGCTACCGCTACATCCACTCCGGCGACGAGCCGCTGCTGATCGCCGGCGTCGGCACGCACACGCTGGAGGTGCTGCGCGAGCAGCCTCACGTCGACACGGTGATCGTTCCCATTGGCGGCGGTTCAGGTGCGGCGGGCGCGGCGATAGTCGCCAAGGCCGTCAATCCCAAGGTCCGCGTCGTCGGCGTGCAGTCGGACGCCGCCCAGGCCGCGTACCTCGCCTGGAAGACGGGAGAGATGAAGGAAGCGCCGAACCGCACGCGGGCCGAGGGTTTGACGACGGGAACGCCGTTCGCGCTGCCGCAGCGGATCATGCGTCGTCTGCTCGACGACTTCATCCTCGTGTCGGACGATGAGATCGACGCGGCGACAGCGGTGATGATCGAAAAGACGCGCACGATGGTCGAGGCCGCGGGCGCGGCGGCGCTTGCCGGTGCGTTCAAGCTGCGTGATTCGCTGCGCAACCGCACGATCGCGCTGATCTGCAGCGGCGGCAACATCAGCCCCGCCCAGCTGAAGGCATTGCTGGCCGAGATCCGTTAGGCTCTTCGAGCCCAACCGGGGCAACACGAGGACGCTACGAATGTTCGCAATTCGCAAGTTCGTCGGTTACACCGGAGCCGCAGCAGGCTTAGGCGCCGCGATCGCGATCGCGATGTCATCGCAGACCGGACTCGCCGCTGCGCCCACGAACCTGACGCAGCGACCCGCCGTGTCGGAGTTCACGCCGAGCGCCGCATGCACCGCGGCGATCAACGCGATCAAGGCGGACTTCAAGGCCGACGCGGCTGAGGACAATGCCGAGAGAGCAGCGTTCACCGCCGACACCACCGCGGCGGAGGCTCCGGGCGAGGATGCGGGAGAGATCGCGAACCTGAAGACGTTGTTCGGCGCCGCCCGTACCGCGTGCGCGCCGGCAGTCACGTCGACCACGACCACGCCGACGGAGACGAAGTTCACCCCGTCAGCGCAGTGCACCGCCGCGATTGCGGCGCTGAAGGCCGGATGGGTCCAGGGCCGGCCGAAGACCCCGGCGCAGTGGCAGAACCTCCAGACCCTCGCCAAGGCGGCTCGCACCGCTTGCGGGTGGAGCTGGTCGGGAGAGCGCTAGGCTGTTTTCGTCGCTGTTTGACTGACCGCCAGCTCGGTCAACACGTAGCCGGCGGTCAGGAACAGCACCAGTGACGCCGCGATGCCGTCGACCACGGCCGGCGGATTGGGCGGCAGGGTCGCCAGCAGCGCCTCGCCCAGGCTGATGCCGATCACCCCGGGCAGCAGCGAAAGGGCCATCCCCGCGCCCCGGCGCCGAAGATTCTCCGCCGCTGCCGCGATCAACAGTATGTCCGCGAAGCCGATGTTGAAATGGCCGGCCTGCAACGGAAAACGCACGTTGAACCAGATGAGATGCGGATCCGGTGGGGCGCCGGCCGGGGCAGGATTCGGTGACGGTCCGGCGGCGATAAGGTTCTGGACCACGTCGAGGACGCTGAGAACGACCAGCAGAACGACTAGGGGGCGAAAGCGAGGCGGAATCGCACGGCCAAGAGCGACTCCCGCCAGCAGCGAAAATGCGGCGACGACCACATCGCTGTATGGATAGAGCGCAAGGCCGATAACAAGGCCCGCGACCAGCACGATGAGGAAGGGCCCCACCGCCATGAGGATCGAGCGCGTAGCGATGCGGGCGGTCGCCCAGGGGGCAAGCCCGCAGCCGGCCGCGACCGCGATCCCGATCAGGAAGTGCATCCGTTCCGCGCCTCGGTACCTATCGCGGTTACCAATCGTGCGCGAAAACGATGAGAGGGACCTTGCCGGTCCCCCTCATCGCGAGAGCTGCGGTTGTCGAGCGCTCAGTTCTCCCGGAATCCGGGCATGTCCTCGACGCTCTTGTGGCGGACCACCGTCGTCCCGGCCTGGCGCTCGGCGCCGCGGTCGATCAGCGGGGTGCTCACGGGGCCCTGGTAGTCCTGGCGCAGGACCGTGAACGGCGCTGGGTGCACGTTGCCGCCGAGCGAGCCTGAGCCCGTAGCGCCCTTACCGATGTAGGACGCGCCGACAGCCAGGAGGATCGCCGCGCAAAGCGCGAGCACCGCCAACAGGGCCTTTGGGACCGCACTGCCTCTCAACGTCTGCCTGATCTCCATCTCGGTCTCCTCTTCCTCGAAAAGTCGGTCTTGTCGACCGCCAGGGACGAGGTTCGGACCGGCCCTTCAACCGGCGCTCAAGCGGCGCTCAAGGAAGTCAGACGTCGACTAATGCGGCTCGGCCGCAGCCACCCCGTGGCAGACTGCACGCGCCGTGAGACTCTGGTTCGGCGCCCAGCCGCTGGCGCGATTCGGGGCGATCGCCCTCCTGCCCGTGCTCGTGCTCGGCGTGGTGCTGGGCCGGGCGCTCAACTCGGGCGTCCAGCAGCGCTATCTAGATCAGAGCCGAAGCAACGCGGCGATCCTCGCGCAGGTCGGCGTCCAGCCGCTGTTCACCGAGGCCGAGATCAACGCAGGACTGACAACCGACGCCATCCTGCAGGCGGACGCCAAGCTCCAGGGGGCGGCCGTCAGCACCGAGGTCGAGCGCCTGAAGGTGTGGAATCGCCAGGGCACGATCATCTACTCGGACAACCATTCCCTGATAGGCAAGTCATTCCCGATCG
>DATEHC010000068.1:0-22554 GCA_035279785.1 Candidatus Dormiibacterota bacterium | reverse complement strand
CACCCGCGCCGACGGCGTCGCCTTCGTGCTCGACGGTCTGTCGGTGCGTGACGTGCGCGACCTGATCGGCATCGGCCTGGAGGCCGAGCTGCCGATCTTCCTGGTGCCCAGCGCATCGGCCTGGTTCCCTGCGACCGGTTCTGCGCCGATGCGCCGACTTTCCGCCGACGACCTCGTAGGCCGTGCGCCCCGCGAGATAGACATCGAGGCGGCCCGTGAGCATCTGCGAGACAGCACGGTGATGGTTACGGGGGCGGCCGGATCGATCGGGTCGGAGCTGTCGCGCCAGGTGGCAGACATGAAGCCCAAGCGCCTGATCCTGCTGGACAACAACGAGTCCGGGCTCTTCGACATCGCCGAGGAGCTGCGCGCCCAATCGCCGATCGAGATCCGGGAGTGCCTGGTCTCGATCGTCGAGCAGGCGCAGCTCCTGTCGGTGTTCGCCGACGAGCGGCCGGAATTCGTCTTCCACGCCGCTGCGTTCAAGCACGTGCCGATGCTGGAGAGCCATCCGCTTCAGGCGGTGGAGACGAACATCATCGGCACTCGCAACGTGCTCGCTTGCGCGGAGTCGGTCCGCGTCAAGACGTTCGTCCTCATCTCGACGGACAAGGCAGTCGCGCGCCATTCCGTCATGGGCTGCACGAAACGCGTCTGCGAGCTGCTGACGCTGAGCCATCGCGGCAAGACACGCTGCGTGGCCGTCCGGTTCGGGAATGTCGTCGGTAGTCGCGGCAGCGTGATACCGCTGTTCGAACGCCAGATCGAGCAGGGCGGCCCCGTGACCATCACGCACCCCGACGTGACCCGCTACATGATGACCATCAAAGAGGCGGTGTCACTGGTGCTGACGACGCTCCAGATCGCGAGCCCTTCGCACCTCTACATGCTCGACATGGGCGAGCCGATCAAGATCGACACCATCGCCCGCGCCCTTATCCGCTCGCGCGGCCTGCGCCCCGGAAAGGACATCCCCATCGCGTACACAGGGCTGCGTCCGGGCGAGCGGATGACCGAGGACCTCCTCGCCGAGGATGAGGGCTCGCGCCCGACCTCGCACCCAAACATCTTCGAGGTCGTCTCCTCGCACACACCGAGCGAGGCGGAGGTGCTGCTTTCGGTGGAGCGAATGGAGGACCTCGCGAGAAAGGGTCAGGCGAGCGAGCTGGTCCGGCTCCTGAAGCAGGTCGCGTGGACGGACGCAAAGTCCGCGCCCGACGAGCCGCCGGCGCCCGACCGCAAGGGAACGCCGCGCCAAGAGAACAGCCGGCAAGAGAACAGCCAGCAAGAGCGTGAGCCGCGAAGTCGGGACTGAAGGAAAGGCCGGGCGATCCGGCCTCGAGCGGCAATTGACAACGCTTGAAGGAACTTAACCTCTTCGCTTTCGGCGCGTAGGAGGGCCACACATAGCCTCCCTGCATCCGGCGCCTCCGCCATGGGGGCGCACGCGAAGGGGGGTTCTCATTGCGTTCAGTCCCGCGACTACTGCTCGTTCTCGCCGCCATGGGCGGCCTGTTCATCGCTCAACCGGCGGGTTCGCAAACCGCGGACTCCGGCGCCGGCATCACGGCCGATGCCGCGGTCTTGCCGGACGCGCCGCCGACGATCAGCCTTCCGGCGGGCCACGACCAGTGCCCCGGCTCGACGCGCGGCGCCGCATGCGACACGCCGGCCGTCACGCTCCCGGCGTCGCCTGGTGGGCCGGTCGTGCAGCCGAGCGTGCCGGTTGCCACGCTGGCGTCTGGCGGTGCCTACAAAGTCACGCTCTCGAGCGACCACTCTTCCGTCAGGTACGCCAGCGCGGCCGTCCTGACAGCGTCGGTGAGCAGCACCGTGAGCGGCACGGGTCTTGCCATCGGGATCTTCGACCTCACCACGCGCTCGCTGGTCGCCTCTTGCTCGGACGGAACCGGGTGTTCCGCGCGCTACACGGGTACACCCGCCGGCTCACACACGCTGCAGGCCTTCGTTGCGCCGGTGGGGACGCAGGTCCCCTCCGTCAATGTCCAGGCCGCCTCCAGCGCGCTGGAAGTGAGCTGGCTTCAGGTCGGTATCGCATCGAACGTGAGCATCGTCGGCCCCGGCAAATCGATCACGTTCACGGCGACCTCGAACGTCGACGTGGCCAGGATGGGACGCGTCCTGGAGCTGTACGACACCGCGACCCACTCGCTGATCGCGCTCTGCAAGCGCGGCACGTCATGCAGCGCGAAGGTCGCTGAATCCTCTGGCGGTGTCCACCAGATCGTCGGTGACATCCCCGGCGACCCCGAGGTCGAGTCGGACGCGGCGGTGACCGCGACATGGCTCGGAGTCACCCTCGACGCCGGGAGGGTGTCCCCGCAGTCGGGCGCGGTCACCCACATCACGGCCGTGGCCAACGCCGACCTGTCGAACACGCCGTGGAGCATCGGCATCTACGACCAGTCCGGCCACCTTCTCACCAGCTGCAAGACGGGTCAGACGTGTGAGACGGATGTCAAAGTGGCAAGTGGACCAAGTCAGTCGTACACCGCGATGATCAGCCGGCAGCCCGCAGCCGCGAGCGGCGGCTCGGTCCACTCAGCCGCGGGCACGTCCAACAAGCCGGTCGACGTCCAGGCCCAGTCGAAGCCCGCTCAGCCCTCGAGGCTGCTGTGGGGCGTCGACTCCTGCAAGATGTTCACCGACGAGCCGAGTGGCGAGGACGCTCTTCGCCTCGGCGTGGTCCTGGCCTACGGGACGCCGGACTTCTGGGGCCGCTACCTGACCGACACTGTGTGCCCCGGGATCACGGCGACCGAAGTTGCCGCAGCCCAGTACAAGCACATGGGCATCCTGCCCATCTACAACGATTACGACTGCTCGGCGGTGGTCGGCTACCAGACCGGTCTCGGCTACGCGGCGAGCGCCGCAGCCGCCGCCCACCGGCTCGGCATCCCCAAGGGCCGGGTCCTCATGGTCGACATCGAGCCGCCCGGCGCGGCGTGCCCCGGTGCCGCGAACGTGGACGCCAACTTCATCCTTGGATGGTTTGACGGGATCAACGATGCGGGGTACGTCCCGGGTTACTACGGCAACGGCACCGGCGGAAGCGAGTTTGCGTCGGCCTGGTGCTCGGCGCACGACATCCAACCGGTGATCGCCGAGAATTCCTTTCTCTGGTCGTTCGAGCCGTCGCTGAGCGATCCCTACAGCAAGGCCGGCGCGCCCGCCTACCAGCCGTACCAGCCCGGGTGCGCCGCCCGCGTCGCGGCGTGGCAGTACGAGCTGAGCGGCGGATCCACGCTTGACGTCGACATGGACGAGGCTCTGGCTACGCTGCCGCTCTGGTTCCCGTGATCCGCTTTTGAAACAGAGGCTTTACAGCACCGCGTAGGAGATCGCGGTTCCCATCGCCGACCGTCGCACGGCTAGGTTGCGGAGACCCAGCTCGGACAGCACCGCCTGGGTCTCCCCCGGCCACGTGGCCATGTTCAGCTCATCGAACGCCAGCACCGCGCCTTTCGGCATCCGGGGCACGAGGTTCTTTAGGGCAACCCTCGTCGGCTCGAAGAGATCGACGTCCAGGTACAGAAGGCTCACGACCAGATGCTGGTTGCGTTCGAGGTATTCGGGGATCGTCTGCATGATGTCGCCTTTGACGAGCTCGACCTTGCCGATGTGGCCGAGGTAGCGACTCATGTCGAAGATGCGAATTCCTTCGAGCAGGTTGTCGTACGAGTCGACGGCCAGCTGTCCTTCACCGATGAAGTCCGAGACCGATGCTCGATCCTCGGCCGCTATGGACGGGAAGCCGGCGAAGGTGTCGAAGCCGATCACCTTGCGCTGGTGGTTGGCGGGTTCGAGGATCGCGCTCAGGTTCGCCCATGTCATCAGCCCGCCGCCGTGCAGAACTCCGCACTCGACGACCGAACCCTGGACCTCGACGATCTGCTTGAACAGCTCGTACTTCACCAGCATGCGCAGGATGGCCGTGCGCGGAACGTGCTTCGCGAAGTTCTCCAGCTTCTCCAGGTTCGTACCTGGAGTCGAGGAGAAGTAGTCCTCGAGGGCATGCAGATACTCGAAGTGGCGATCCTCCGTGTATTTGGTCTCGTGAAAACCGCCGGCCGGCCGCCCTTTGGCCAACTCAATCCCTCCTTTCGATTGGACGGGCCGCCGTGGTCGGCGCGCTGCCGATGAGGCGATGCGTGAAGCCGGCGTGATCGAGCTTGTCCGGCGCAAACACATTTCTTCCGTCGACGAGCAGCCGGTGCTTCATCGCGCGAGCCATGGCTTGCGGATCGAGGGATCGATACTCGGAGTGCGCCACCATCAACACGGCGCAGTCCGCGCCCTCCAGCAGGCTCAGGAGGTCGCCCTGGTACTCGGCGACGAAGGGATCATGGACGACGACATTGCAGCCCGCGCCCGTCAAGAGAGGTAGCAACGCCGCGGACGGCGAGTTGCGCGTGTCGTCGCTGTTTTCGAGGTACGAGTAGCCGAGCACCGTGACGCGCGCTCCGTGCGCGGGCACTCCTGCCTCTCCGAGCATGGTGAGGACCAGGTCCGCCACGTGGCCTGGCATGCCGTCGTTGATCCGCCGCGAGGTGGCGAGCAAGGACCGGCTCGCGTCCTCGCCGAGGGGGGCCGCGAGCAGCCACGAGTCTTTGGGGATGCAGTGGCCGCCGACTCCCGCGCCGGGAACGAGGACGTGGCGGGTCGGGGCCTTGTTGACGAGCTCCCTCACCTTCCAGACGTCGCCACCAGCTCTCTCGCACACAATCGCGAGCTCGTTGGCGAAAGCGATGTTGACGTCGCGGTACGCGTTCTCCGCGGTCTTCACGAGCTCGGCGGTGAGCGTGTCGGTGACGTCGAGGTCGGCGTCCACGAACGTCCTGTAGAAGGCGACCATCGCATCGGCCACCTCGGGCGAATCCGCCCCCACGACTCGCAGCATTCCGCGCAGCTGCTTCAGGAGCCGGCCGGGCATCACGCGCTCGGGACAGTTGCCGAGGTGCCACCCCGGTGGCGCGCCCGACTCCAGCAACGGCTTCACCACGTTGCGGAGGGTGCCGGGCGACGTGGTGGATTCGACGACCACGACGACCCCAGGCTTGAGGTGAGGCGCGGCCGAACGCACCGCGGCCCTCAGGCTCTCGTAGCGCGGCCGGTGGTCCGCGTCGACCGGCGTGTCGACGCAGATGAGAACGATGTCGGCCGCGCCGAGGTCGGCGTGGTCGGACGTCGCATGAAGCTTGCCGGCGGCAGTGACCCGCGCCACGAGCTCGTCGAGGCCCGGCTCGTCGCCGCCAAGGGGGCTGCGTCCGGACCGAAGAGGCTCGACACGCGCTTTCTGCACGTCGACGCCGATGACGTTGAAACCGGCGTCCGCCACCGTCGCGGCCACGGGCACCCCGACGTATCCCAGCCCGATCACGCCGACCGTGATCTCACGGTTTTCAATTCGTTCGACGAGTGAACGCGGCCGCTCGATCACCGCCCGATCGTAGCAGCGGGCAGGTCGCCCTCTGGCGTCGCGGTAACCTTGGAGCGCGATGACGGAAGTGCGTTCCGAAACTGCGCGGCTTGACGCGGTCGCCGCGTCCTACGACCCATCAGACCCGGCGAAGGAGTTCGACTACCACACGAAGCGACTCCACGTCGAGGTGATGAAGCCGTTCATCGTCGGCCGCAACATGCTCGAGATGGGATGCGCAACCGGTGAGCTTTCCTCGCTTCTCATCGGGTCGGCCGCACGCTATGACGTCGTCGAGGGCTCGGCCGCGAACATCGCTGCCGCGCGCAGACGCGTGCCGAAAGCGCGATTCTTCCACGCGCTGTGGGAGGAGTTCGAGCCCGTGGAGAGGTACAGCGACATCGTGCTCAACTGCGCGCTCGAGCACGTCGAGGACCCGGTCGCCGTGCTGAGCCGCGCGCGAACATGGCTCGAGCCTGACGGCGTGATCCACGTCGTGGTGCCGAACGCCGATTCGTTGCACCGCATGGTCGGAGTCGAGATGAACATCCTCGGAAGCCGGACCAGCCTTTCTGACTCGGACGTCCGCATCGGCCACCGCCGCGTCTACGACCTCGATCTCCTGTTGCGCGACGTCCGCGCCGCCGGCCTGGAACCGGTCCACTGGCAGGGGGTATTTCTGAAAGTCGTCTCCAATCGACAGATGCTCGGCTGGGACCCGGCGCTGATTCACGCGCTGCACGTCGTCGGCCAGCGCTTTCCGGCCAACTGCGCCGAGCTTTACGTGGTCGCGCGATCAGCCTGATGACCGCCGTCCTGGTCCTCGGGGCCGGCGGTTCCGCGGCGGCGAACTTCGTGGATGCGCTGCGCCTGTCCGAGCACCGCTACCGGATCGTCGGCGCGGACGCATCCGCCGTCCATCTGCACATGTCGGAGGCGGATGAGCGCGTGGTGGTGCCTAGGGCGGATGCGGACGGTTACCTCGAGGCAATCCGTAACGTCGTCCGGCGGTATCAGGTCGACGTCGTGCACGCGCAGCCCGACCCCGACGTGCGGGCGATCAGCCGCTACCGCGACCAGATCGGCGCCGCCACGTTCCTGCCCACGGCGGCAGCCATCGATCTCGCGGCCGACAAGCTCGCTTTCGGGCAGGCGATGAGAGAGAGGTCAGTCGGCGTTCCCGAGGTGTCCACCATCGACAGCGAGGCCGCGCTGAAGAAGGTCGTCGACAGCATGCTCAAACGCCACGAGAAGCTCTGGGTGCGCGCGAGAGTCGGCGCCGGGTCGAGGGCGTCGCTGCCGGTCCGCACCTCAGAGCAGGCGCTGGGATGGGTCCGATGGTGGATCGCCGAGAAAGGGATGAGCGCGACGGACTTCATGGTCTCCGAGTTCCTGCCAGGCCGCGAGTTCGCCTACCAGAGCATCTGGCAGGACGGCGAGATGATCGCCGGCCAGGCTCGCCAGCGCGTCGAGTACCTCTATGGCCACCTGACGCCGAGCGGTCAGACGTCGACGCCCGCCGTGGCCAGGACGGTGGCGGAGCCCGCGGTCGACGACCTGGCGATGGCCGCGATCAAGGCCCTGGACGCCAATCCCAACGGCGTCTACTGCGTCGACATCAAAGAGTCAGCCGGCGGCAAGCCCAAAGTGACGGAGATCAACACCGGTCGCTTCTTCACCACGAGCAACTTCTTTGCGCACGCGGGGCTGAACATGCCGGACATGCTGGTCCGCTGCGCCGTCGGCGAGCGGCCGGCGCGCCGGGGCTCCTCCCCACTCGAGCCCGACCTGTACTGGATCCGGATGGTGGACATGCCCTACCGGCTTGTCCCAGGTTCAAAGATCGATGACTGGCCGCGCTCCGATTCTTGACTTCGACGGCACGCTGGCCCGGCTTGACGTCGATTGGGACGGCTTGCGGCGCCGCCTGGGCGTGTCGCGGATCGGCGATATCTGGGAGGCCGACGACCCCGCGCGCGGATGGGCTGAAGTGAGCGCCGCGGAGACGGAGGCCGCCGCCACCGCCCAGCCCATCCAGCCCGTCCTTGCGCTGATCGAGGACGCGCCCCACTTCGCGATCCTCAGCAGCAACTCCGTCGCGGCGATCGGTGCGTTTCTCGACAGGTTTCCCGAGCTGCGTGAACGCGCCTCCCCTGTCGTCGGCCGGGAGACTCTCGAGGGACCCAAGTCCGATTTCCACGTCTTCGAGCGCGGCTACAAGAGATGCCTGGAGGCATTCGCACCCGCAGAACGCGTGACGTACGTCGGCGACCAGGCCTATGAGCTCGATTTCGCCGCCAGACTCGGCGCCGAGGTCATCGACGCCAAGACGCTCGACGGCTATGAGGCGATGCGATGAGCGGCGACACACCTGCGGTCACGGCGGTGGTCGCTTGCCGCAACGAGGTGCGATCCATCGAAAGCTGCGTGCGGTCATTGCTCGAACAAGACGTGCCGGAGGGCGGTTTCGAGCTGATCGTGGTCGACGGGATGAGCGAAGACGGCACGCGAGACATCCTGCAGAAGCTCGCGCAAGACGACAGCCGGCTCAGGGTCATCGACAATCCGCAGCGGATCACGCCGACCGCGCTCAACGCCGGCATCCGCAACGCGCGCGGACGTTACGTCGCATTCATGAGCGCGCATGCCCGCTATCCCAAGGACTATCTCCGGCAATCGATGGACATCGCCGAGAGGCTGCACACCGACAACGTCGGGGGCGCAGCCATCGCGGAATCGAGCGGCTACGTGCAGCGCGCCATCGCCGCGGCGCACCACAGCCCCTTTTCCGTCGGCGGCGCGAGCTGGCATTCGACGCAGTACGAAGGACGGGCCGGCACCGTCTTCGGCGGGTTCTACCGCCGCGACGTGTTCGAGCGCATCGGGATGTTCGACGAGGAGATGGTCCGGAACCAGGACGACGAGCTCAACTTCCGTCTCGAGCTCGCGGGCGGTCTGATCTGGCAGTCGCCCGCGATCCGGTCCTGGTACCAACCGCGCTCGACTCTCGGCGGCCTGTTCCGGCAGTACTGGCAGTACGGCTACTGGAAGGTGCGGGTGATGCAGAAGCACGGAAGGACTCCGTCGCTTCGCCACTACGTGCCGGCGGCCTTCGTCCTGGGACTCGGGCTCCCAACCCTCGTTGCCGTCGGCGCCGCGGTAGCGGCGGCGGCCTTCCACAGCGCCGTTTTGGCGGCCCTGGCCGTGGTCGCGGCGATCCTGGCCGCCGCCGGGCTGGTCGCCTACCTCGTGGTGCTGGCGATCGCGTCGATCACCACCGCCGCGGCTTCCGGATGGAGTCTGCTACCGATTCTGCCGGTGACCTTCGCCTGCTACCACGTCAGCTACGGCGTGGGGTTTCTACAGGGTCTCGTCGACTTCGGGCTGAGGCGCAGGCTGACTCCCCCGGTCAGCATGTCCCGCCTTACCCGATGAAGGCGCGATGCGCCGAAGCACCAGGCCGGCCGTCTGGAGGACCACGCCCAGGTCTGTCCGGAACGAGCGATGCTCCACGTACTCGAGGTCGATCTCGATCTCTTTTGGCATGATCACGTCGCGGTAGACGTCCGCGCTGGTCCGGCCGTTCTGGGCAGCCGCCCGAAGCAGCTCCTCCTCGTCGTGAAACTGGACTGACGCCGGGCTCGTGATTCCGGGCCTGACCTTGAGCAAGCCCCGCTGGCGCTGGTCGTACAGGCGAACGTATTCCGGCGTATCGGGCCGCGGGCCGACGATGCTCATGTCGCCGATCACGACGTTGGCCAGCTGCGGAAGCTCGTCGATCTTGAGCCTCCTCAAGACCCGCCCGACCCTCGTGATCCGCGGATCACGCGCGACGGTGACGGATCCCTGGGCGTCGGCGCCGGTGCGCATGGTGCGCAGCTTGAACATTCGAAACACGCGGCCATTGAGGCCGACCCGTTCTCCGGCGTAGACGACCGGCCCCGGCGAATCCAGCCTGACCGCGAGTGCCGCGATCGCGATCACGGGCGAGAGCACGATCAAGCCGATGGTCGCGGCGACCACATCCAGCACACGCTTGAGCTCGTCCCCTGGCCGGAGGTCGACGATGGCGCCGGCCGCCACGCGCTGCGCCGCCGCGCCCGCCATCAGCCAGAACATCGCGCTCACCAGCCAGTACCGCAGCTCCTCGCCCGCGACCAGCGAGACCATGACGCCTGCGGCGGCTGCGAACCAGAAGCGAAACATGCGGCTGGTCGATGGGTCGCCGGCGCCTGAGAGCCGCCACGCCCGCCACATGACCGCGCCCAGCGCGGCCACGTAGACGATGAGGCCGATGATCCCGCTCTTGATCACCGTGGACAGGAACTCGTCGTGCGTGCTCAGCGATCCGACGGTGACGTGGGGAATGAGGATCTCCCTGGCGTGCGCCGCCATCACGGTCTCCACGTTTTGCGAGCCGCTGCCGAACAGCAAGACGAGCGGGTTCACATCGCGGATGACGAGAAGCAGGAACTGCAGCCTTTCGTTCAGCGTGTCGAGGGTGAAGATCTGCTGGCGGACGGACGCGTTGCCCACGAGGAGCAGGGACACCGCGGCGATGGCGATCACGCCGATCAGTGCCAGCTGCCTTTCAGGTCTCCAGAACCTGATCCACAGCAGCCACGCCGCAAGGACGGCGGCGACCCATCCCGTCTTCGACACGGTCAGCAGCACACAAAGCCCGAGTCCGCCGACCAGCGCCCCGTAGAAGATGCGCTCCGCGTGCGTCGTGGATTTCGAGACGAGGTACACGGCCATCACCAGCCCGACGACCAACAGCACCGCAAACCCGTTCGGCCATCCGTATATGAGCGCGCGCAGCGCCGGGCTGTTGTGGATCACGTGCACGCGGCCGATCTCGCCGACGAGAAGCAGGTAGATCGACAGCACGCTCGCGATCGTCCCGAGAGAGATGACAAAGGAGCGCACGAGGAGCTCGAGGTCCTGGTCGCGCTTGAGGGCGGCGAAACCGACGACGAAGTTTGACAGGATCAGCAGCTCATAGGCGAACGAAAGAGCGCCGCTCGAGGAGTGATATACCAGGTAGCCGACCGGCACGGTGAGGGCGCTGATGACGACGAACGTGAGCAGGAGCACCCCGACCGCGTCCCGGTACAGGAGCCACCACTTCTCGCGGCTCGTTATGACCAGGGTGCCGGCCACGATCGGCCAGAGCAGCAGGTCGACCGCCACGTAGTTGGAGCTGTCGCCGCGCAGGTGCAAGGCGTACGGGATCGGCAAGCCCGCTCCCAGGATCACGATCAGCCAGCGACGCAGATTCAGCCTCATCGTCGGTTGGAACCCCCCGGAGACGCGAGATCCAGTATTGCCGATGCCGGATCGGGACATCGCGCGAAATTCCTCTCCGCATAGGGCAGCTGCCGGTCTGACTGCTGCTTGCGAGCGCTGGATTGCAAGAGCGACGTAAGCGCATCGTGGAGCGCGGCGCTGCCGCTGACCCCAACCGCATGTCCTTCCTGGACGAACGGAAACAGGTCCGCGACTCCGGAGAAATTGACGTGGATCAGCGGACGCTCGAGGGCCATCGCGTCGAGAGCGGTGGTCGAGTTGTACGCGATCACGATGTCCGCCGCGATGATCAGGTCGAGCGGGTTGGCCTGTTGCATCACCGGCGCGTCGACGCCCGCATCGGCCGCCGCGTTGCGGTAGCGCTGTGGGTTGGTCAAATCGATCGGGTGGGGCCGCAGAAGCGGACGGATCTCGGGCAGCCTTCGGCAGGCGTGGAGGAAGGCTCGCACATGCGCGTCGTCGACTGGAAACAGGTGCGCCGGAACCCCGAAGAAGAGCACTGTGGTGCGCTCGTCGAGCAGACCCATGGCCTTGCGAATGTCCGGCCGCGAGTCGAGCCGGTTGCGCGCCGCCTCCATCGTCGGCGAACCGGTGACCGCGACGCTTGCCGCGGGGAATCGGCCGTCCTCCATCAAAGACTGCTTTGCGGCCTCGCCCCACACCGCCAAGACATTCGGAACCGGCGCAAAGGGCGCGTGCCACGCGCCATCGGGAGCGACTTCGCCGTCGAGGTGGAGGTAGCCCCCGTGGTTGCCCAGGATCACGCCGTGCTGCAGCTCGATCACCGGCGTCGCGCGCTCTCGCGCCGCGACCACGAGCGCCCGGCCCCACAGGTCGTACGCGTCCACGACGAACAGGCGCTCGGGCTGCAGCGTCCCAAGCGCCTTCCGCGCGGCCTCGATCGCGAGGACCACGTCCGGTAGGCGTGCCCCCAGGAGCACGGGAATCCGATCGGCCAGCAGGCGCGACGCCTGTATGCCGAGAACTTCTCCACGAACAATCCCTCCACGGGAGGAACGCGCGACGGCCCGGCCGCGCCTGAGAGCGGCCAGCGCCGAACTCACCGTGATCGCCGACTCCCACGCCACGATTCGGGAATCGAGAAGCCGCAGCGTGTCCACGCCGAGGTTGCGCCGGTAGTCGAGATGCAGGCCAGCGACGGTGAGGCCGCGCCTCTCGGCCTCCGCGATCACGGGACCGAGGATCCTGTCTCGCCCGGCGCGGGCGTCCCACGATCCGGACGAGGTGTTGAAGAGGATGTCCACTCTCCGGCGGCGGGTCAGGCTGTTCTTGCCCACTCGCCTGGCGAGCCAGCCGCGCAGGATCAGCTTGGCCATGCGGAGCCGAATCAACGCTTCGGCTCGCCACCTGAGGCCGATGCGCGACATGAGCCGCGTCAGAGGCGAAGCGGCCCAGCGGTACGTCAGGCCCTTGTGTTCGCTCACCGCGCGAGCCACCAGGTCGTCGCCGGCACGGTTGGTCAGGAGGACGACCGGCTCGCGCTCATGCTCCAGGCCGCTGATGAGCCGGTGCAAGACGCGGTACCTGTCGTCCCAGCCCGCGAATCCGTCGCCATACACGAGCCAGTAGTGCACGAACCACCACAGCGACACGCCCTCGAAGCTCAGTGCCTCTTTCAGGGTCTTTCCATCCGCGCTCACGTCCCCGAGCCTGCGGATGGCGAGCCAGCCCTCGACCAGTGTGGGATCGTCGGGGAGCGACACGGCCCGATCGCGCAGCGAATCGGGCACGGCGCCCTCGCCCAGCCACAGGACGCGGGCGTCCGGCTCCTTCCACGACTCGACCTCCAGTGCGGCGCGGGCGAGGAGGATCGTCACCGGTAGAGGAAGGCCTGCGCCAGCCAGGTCAGCACGGCGAGCGCGAGACCCGCCCCGGCGACGGCGGGCGCGAACGTGCGCAAGCCCAGTCCACGATTCGCAAACCACATCGCCATCGACATCAGCGCGACGTAGGCGATGAGCAGCGACGTGGCGGCGCCGACGGCCCCCCAGGTCGGGATGAGCAGGAGGTTCAGGACGAAGCTGAGCACGGCGCTCGAGGCGGTGAGAATGAAAAGTCGCTGCGTCGTCTTCAAGGCGAAGAACGCGTTGGAGAAAGGCACGTACAGCGTCGACGCGACGAAGCCGCATGCAAGCAGTGACATCAGGAGGCTGATGTGCGTGACCTTGCCGTGCGACACGATCCGCACCGCAAGAGGTCCGACCAGGATTGCGCCTGCGGCGAGCGCCGACGATGTCAACAGGTAAAGCGGGAAGACCCTCGCGTGAAAGGCCTGCGCACCCTGTTTGCCGGCGTCGCGGAAGCGCGCAAGCAATCGAGGTGCGATCGCGTCGTTGGTCGAAAACATGACCAGCGAGATCAGCGACGCCAGCTGCATCGCAAGGAAGTACGCGCCTACCTCCGACTGACTGCGGTAGTAGTCGAGGATCCACCTGTCCGCGGCGCGGAGGAGCCATCCGGAGAGGAAGTGAGGGATCAGCGGCAGGCTGAAGACGAGCGCTGCCTTCATTAGCGGCGCGCTCCAGCTGACTCCCGTTTCGCGGATGACCAGCGCGAGCATTGTCAGCGAGACCACGCCCTGGCCGGCGCCCAGGCCGATCAGCACGCCCTCGAGCCGCAGGTTGGTCAGGAACAGCAGACCCGTCATCCCCGCCGTCGAGCAGACAACCGACGCGATCCCGGCGATGGCCACGGACATCGGGCGCTCCGCGGCCCGCCAGTAGGCTGCCGACCCTTCGTAGAGGGCGGACGCAGCGGCCGCCCACAAGATCAACCGGAAGTAGATGTACGGGATGCCTCCGATCGAAGCGAAAGAGGCGCTCATGAGTGCGTCGAGCAATCCCGTGATCACCACGACGGTCACCGCCTGCGCGATGACCAGCGCGGAGGTTATGCGGTGGCGCTCCGCGTCGTCCTTGGCGTCGAAGTAAAAGCGGCCCGTGGCGCCGTAGAGACCCAGAGACAGCAGAGCGGGGCCCAGCGTGTAGACCGTAAGCAGCAGCCCGTACACGCCGTACTCGGCCACCGTGAGCTTCGCCAGCAGGATGGGCGCGACGATGACCGTCGAGCCCCGCTGCAATCCGTTGGAGATGACGTAGATGACGGCATTGCGAATTCGGAATCCGTGGCCGACCGAGAACAGCGAGGCTTTGTCCTGGACGGAGTCTACGTCGCCTGGCTTGGTGAGCAACCCCTCGTCGGCGGGCGGCTCGCCGGATGTCAACGCCGTTCGGGCACCCTCGTCATGCGGCGAATTCCTTGATGGTCGCGATCACCCGGTCCTGGTCGTCCTCTGTCAATCCGACCGAAGACGGAAGGCTCAGCGCTTCGGCGACTATGCGCGAGGCGACCTCTCCCCCGATGGCCTGCGCGTTGGCGTGGGCCTTGCTCTCGTGCATCGGCTGGAAGATCGGCCGGCAGTGGATGCCCTCCTTGGCCAGGAGGCGCATCAGCTCGCGGCTCGAGCTGCCGAATCGCGCCTGGTCGACGCGCACCGTGTAGAGCCAAAAAGCCGGTTCGGCCCAAGGTGCGCGCGGCATCGGGACGATGCCCTGCACGTCGCGGAGCCCCTCGACGTAGCGCGACGCTATCCGTCGCTTGGCCGCGACATGCTCGTCGAGGCGCTCGAGCTGGGAGCAGCCGAGCGCGGCGGACATGCTCGGCAGCCGGTAGTTGTAGCCAATGCTGTGATGCACGTACTCGAGCGGGTCGTCCTTCGCCTGGGTCACGAGGTACATCGCGCGCGCCGCCCAATCCGGGTCGTCGGTCACGATCGCGCCGCCGCCGCCGGTCGTGATCAGCTTGTTGCCGTTGAAGCTGAGGCTGGAGAGTCCGCCGGTGCCGACCTTGACGCCGCGATAGAGAGCGCCGAGGCTCTCGGTCGAATCCTCGATCACGAGGATCCCGAACCTCCCGGCGAGATCGCGGATGCGGTCGATGTCGCATGGGTGCCCGAGGAGGTGCACAGGCATCACCGCCCGCACGCGCCGGCCGGTGCGCCGGTTGCGAAGCTCGCCGTTCGCGGCGGTGCATTCGTTTTCGAGAAACGACTGCAGGCGGTCGACGTCCATCTGCCAGTAGTCGGGCTCGGCGTCGATCAGGACCGGCCACGCGCCGACATAGCGAATGGCGTTGACCGGCGCGATGAAGGTCATGTCCGAGACCACGACCTCGTCGTCGGGTTGTACACCGGCGACGATCAGCGAGACGTGGAGCGCGGCCGTCCCCGCGTTGGTCGCGATCGCGAAGCGAGTGCCTACGTAATCGGCGAGCGCCCGCTCGAAACGGCCGACGTAAGGACCGGCCGTCGACACCCAACCAGAATCAAGGCACTCTTTGACGTATGCCCAGTCGTTGCCCGCGATGTGTGAGGCAGCGAGCGGTATCTGACCGGATGCGGCCGGCGCTTCCGGCTCAAACCGCATAAGCGCCCACATTGTAGATGCCGGGTCTTTCGCGAATCCAGGCGATGGTCTGCTCGAGTCCGTCCTCGAGGCTGTGCCGCGGCTTCCAGCCGAGAAGCTTGTGTGCGCGGGCCGCATCGGCGCAAAGGCGATCGACCTCGCTGAGCTCCGGCCGCACGCGCTCCTCCTCGCGTTCGATCTTCGCGTCGACACCGATGAGCCGGCAGATCAGGCTCGCCAGGTCGCCGATCGAGATCTCGCGACCCGTGCCGAGGTTGATCGTCTCCCCGAGCACGTTGGGGCTGACCGCGGCGAGGCAGAAGCCTTCGACGGTGTCGAGCACGAAGTTCATGTCACGGGTCGGAGTCAGGCTGCCCAGACGCACGCGGGGTCCGGCGAGCGCCTGGCTCACGATCGTCGGGATGACCGCGCGCGCCGACTGCCGCGGTCCGAACGTGTTGAACGGACGCACGGTCACCACGGGCAGACCGTACGCACGCCAGAACGCCTCCGCCTGCTTGTCGGCTCCGATCTTGCTCGCGGAATAGGGAGACTGGCCCTGCAGAGGGTGATCCTCGTCGATGGGCACTCGCACCGCCGTCCCGTACACCTCGCTGGTCGAGGTGTGGACCACTCGGCCGACCCCCGCCTCGAGCGCGGCCTGGAAAACGTTCACCGAACCTTCCACGTTGGTCCGGACGTAGGACAGCGGAGCGTCGTAGGAATAAGGAATGCCGATGAGCGCGGCGAGATGAAACACGACGTCGACGCCGCGCAGCGCCTTGCGCACCGTATCCCGATCGGTGACGTCGACGGTGACGATCTCCATGTCGCTCTCGTATCGCGAACCGGCGAGCCAGCCGCGAGATCCGCTGGACGAGTAGCGGATGGTGGCCCTCGTCTGAGCGCCGAGCGCGGCCAGCCGTTCCGCGAGGTGGCTGCCGATGAACCCACCGGCGCCGGTGACGAGGACCTTCTTGCCTTTCAGCGCGTCGAGCGGTTCATGCACTGGGCCACTCCTCTTTCGCGCGCAGGTAGTCGTCGGGACGGCCGATGTCGAGCCAGTACTCGTGGATGGGGAAGCCGATCACCTTCTCGCCTCCGGCGATGAGGCGCTCGATCAGGTCGGTCGCATCCAGATGCTCCTCGGTCTTGATCAGGGCGAAGACCGATGGCTCCATCAGATAAACACCGGCGTTGATGAAGAAGCTGTAGGTCGGCTTCTCGTCGAGGCGTTTCACCGTCACGCCGCTCATGTCGACCACGCCATACGGAACCTGCAGGTCGAACTTGCGGACGCCGACCGTCATGGCCGCGTGATTCTCGGCGTGGTAGTCGAGCATCGACCGAAAGTTGACCTGCGTGAGGACGTCGCCGTTGATGACGAGCACCGGCCCCTGCGGAGGCTTGAGCAGACCGAGCGCTCCCGCGGTCCCAAGCGGCTCCTTCTCGTTCACGTAGCTGATCTCGACGCCGAATCGCTGGCCGTCGCCGAAGTGCTCCATGATGGCCTCGGGCTTGTAGTGGGTGGTGATGCTCACCTGCGAGATTCCCACCTTGTGCAGCTGCTCGAGCACGTGCTCCATCACCGGCCGGTCGCCGACCGGGAGCATCGGCTTCGGAAGCTTCTCGGTGAGCGGTCGCAGCCGCGTGCCCAGCCCGCCGGCCATGACCACCGCGGTCATCGGCATCTCGTTCTCGAGCGCGAGCTCGCGCATGAGCGCGATCTCCCCGACGCGGCCCTTCGCGTCGACCAGCGGAATGTGACGCAGGCCTGACTTCTTCATCATCCGAAGCAGCTCGACGTGGCTCGTCCCAACGGCAGCCGTCAGCGGCCGCGGGCGGCCGCCCTTGCGGCTCCGCAGAAGAGATTCAACGGTCTGCTTGTCGACGTCGACCCCGGCAAGCGTCGCTCGCCTCAGGTCTCCGTCGGTGATGGTGCCGAGAAGGCTGCGGTTGGGCCCGATGACAAGCGCGATGCCCTCGCCGTTGGCGTCGAGGCAGCGCAACGCCTCGCGCACCGTATCGCCCGGCGTGAGCAGAAGGCTCTTGATGTCCTTCACGCGTCGACCCGTGCCCGCATCGGCCGCGCGGGCACCCCTCCCACCGTCATGCGATCGGCCACGTCGTCGATCACGGCCGCGCCGAGCGCGACCACCGAGTTCACGCCGATGTGCACGCCCTGCTTGACGCTCGCGCCCGCGCCGATGTGAGCACCTTCGCCCACGATGACGCCGCCGGCAAGCACGGCTCCGCTCGCCACGTGGGCGTGGTCACCGATGACGCAGTCGTGCTCGACGATCGCGCCCGTGTTGACGATCACGTTGCAGCCAAGCCGCGCACCTGCCGCGACGATCGCGCCGGCGCATACGCACGTCCCCTCTCCGACGGCGGCGCTGGGCGACATCACCGCCGACGGATGCACGACCGACAGCAGCTCGAGACCCGAACGGCGTGCGAGCTCGAAGACCCGGCGCCTTGGCTCGTTGTCGCCGGTCCCCCCGACGCCGATGAACGCGTGCGTGACCCCGTCGCGACGCAGGCCGGCGAGCAGGTCGTCCGTGCCGAGCACACTAACTCCCAGCACGGTCTCGCCCTTCATCGCCGGATCCGCGTCGAGCAGGCCGATCACCTCGACGTCACCGCGCGCCTGCAGCGTCTCGAGCAGCACCCGCGCGTGGCCGCCGGCGCCGATACCAACGATCCGCATTTGCCGGCGCTAGCTTACGCGGTACTTCAGGCGCCACTCCCCGTCGACGTGGTCCCAGAGATGCCCAGGCCGGAAGCTGTCCACGGTCTCCCACCACTGCGCCTCGGTCAGCTCGAGGTACTCGAGGATCTCCTGGAAGTACTTCTTGGGAAACTCGCCGTCGTAGCGGTGGACCAGCGCGACGCCTTCTTCGCGTGTCAAATGCCCGCTGCGGATCTCTTGCGACGCGTCGTAGGTCGCGCGCCCGATGCCGAACTTGACGTACGTCGTGTAGTAGTGGAAACCGTCGATGCGGTCGTCGAGCGAGTTGTACTTGGAGTAGGTTCCCTCGGTGCGCCCGTCGGGGTTGGCCTCGAAGCCCGCGTTCTCGGCCGCGTAGTAGTACGCCTCCTGCGGGATCCACTTGAGGTAGTAGCCGAGGTAGCGGACGTCGACCCCGATGCGATCGAGGTCGGACTGCGAGGCGGGCAGATAGGGCTCGATGTCCCGCTCGCTGATGTCGTACTCGAGCAAGTCGTCGACGTGAATGCCGCCGAAGAAAAGTGCCTCCTTCTCGTCGCGGCTGTACATCGCGCGGTTGCGCCGCGCCTGCACGTTGTCGGCGATCGGGTTGCCGTACTCGGCTTCGTTCTCGCCGTAGATCACGAGCGGGATGCCGAACTTCACGGCCATGTTGGGCGCGAAATTCTTCTGGCCGATGATGAACGGCTGGAACGGGTGCAGCAGGTTGAGCACCGCAAGGCGCGTCAACGTGCGGTGCACGCGGCCGTTCGGAAAGAAGAGGTAGTTGTCGAAACCCGAGTGGATCCAGTGCTGGTGGTTGCGCCATCCGACCTCGGTGTAGATGTGAGGCGCCCACGTGACCGTCAGCGGGTGCATGCCGTACTTGTACTTCAGGATGTGCGCTGCGTAGATCGAGTCCTTGCCGCCGGAGCCAGGAACCAGGCAGTCGTATACGCCGGTCTTGCTGCGGTACTGGCTCAGCATCTCGCGAAGCTCTTCCTCGCGTTGCTCCCAGTTGATCGTGCTCTGCTTCACCTCCGCGTAGCGACACGCGTCGCATACGCCTTCGGAGTCGAACTGCAGCGTCGGCTTCGGCGACTCCTTGAAGTTGGCCGTCTCCTTCACGGACGAAGGCCGCTGATTCGACATCACGCAGCGCGTGCAGAAAGCGACCTGCTCGGGCAGGCCGTAACGACCGAACGTGACCGTTTCGCCTTCAGGAATCCCGTAGGGGCCGAACTTTCCCTTTTCCATTTGCTGTGTCATTTGCTGTCTACGAAACGCTTGAGGATGCGGAGACCCACCGGTCCGCTCTTCTCCGGGTGGAACTGGCAGCCGGTCACGTTGTCCTTCGCGACCACCGCGCAGACGGCGTGATCGCCGTACTCGCAATCGGCGATGCGGTGGGCCGGATCCGCCGGCTCGGCGAGGAACGAGTGCACGAAGTAGACGCTGTCGCCCGCCCTCAGGTCCTCGAGGATTGTACCGGTCCACTCCGGAGGCGCCCCGCCCCCGCCGTTTTGATGTCCGGGCGGAAACAGGAACGACCATCCGATGTGAGGCACCTTGAAATCCCGCACTCCCGACGGCTCCTGCGGAAAGGGCACGACGCGTCCTGGGATGACGTCGAAGCCCTTGTGAAGGCCGAACTCGTCCGACTCCGAAAGCAGCACCTGCATGCCGACACAGATGCCGAGAAAGGGTTTGCCGGACGCGATGTATTCAAGAATTGGCTCGATCAGCTCCTTGTCGCGCAACTGCTGCATCCCATACCCGAATGCGCCATCGCCAGGAAGGATGAGGTGGGTCGCGTCGAGGACCTTCTGCGGCTCGTCCGTGACCTCGGGCTCCGCTCCCAGCCACTCGAGCGCGCGAGAGACGCTCCCAAGATTCCCGAGATAGTCGATGACGGTGACTCGCGTCACGACGCTCTGGCCACCGGCTCGGGCGCCTCGCGAACGGCAAGCCCCGAAGAGCGAAGGTGATTCTTGATGTCGGTCATCGTGAACTTGTTGAAATGCAAGATGTGGGCAACAGCGACTGCGTCGGCGTGCGACTTGATGATCGCATCTCCGACGTGTCCAGGGTGACCGGCACCGCCGCTCGCGATGACGGGAATCGGGACGGCCCTGGTCACCTTCTCGACGAGCTCGAGGTCGTAACCCTTGCACGTGCCGTCCCGGTCGATCGACGTGAGCAGGATCTCCCCCGCGCCCAATGACGCAGCCTTGACGGCCCACTCGACCGCGTCGAGCCCCGTCGGCGTGCGGCCGCTGTCCGTGTACGGCTCCCACTTGCCTGGTCCCTTGCGGATCGCTTCGATAGACACGACCACGCACTGCGAGCCGAAGGCTTCGGCTGCTTCCGTGATGACTTCAGGTCGCGTCACGACGGCGGTGTTCATCGCGACCTTGTCGGCCCCGACACGCAAAAACATGCGGAAGTCTTCCAGGGACCGGACGCCGCCGCCGACGGTCAACGGAATGAACGCGCGCTCGGCCGTGCGCCGGACCACGTCGAGAAGGTTCTCGCGCTGGTACAGGCTCGCAACGATGTCCATGTAGATCAGCTCGTCCGCGCCCTCGCGGTAGTACCTCAGCGCGGCCTCCTCGGGCGTCCCGACCACGCGCAGCCCTTCGAGGTGGATGCCTTTGATCAGGTGAGGACCTTTGACCTCGAGCTTGGGGATGATGCGGACAGGACTCTGCTTGGTCGCCACGTCAGTAGGCGATCTGCTTGTTGAGCAGCTCAGGGCCGATCTCCAACGCGCCCAGGACCTCGACGATCCGCTCCCCTGCATGGCCGTCCCCATATGGGCTCGGGCTCGTCAGCACCCGCTCTCGAAACGCGGCGTCGTTGACGGCGCAGTCGATCGCCTCGCGCATGGCCGCGGTGTCGTAGGTCACGTCGACGACATTACCGGCCCGCAGCCGGCCCGCCTGGCGCGTGCCGACGTTCACGGCCGGCACGCCGAAGAAAGGCGCCTCGATGATCCCGCTCGAGGAGTTGCCGACCATCGCCTTCGCGCGCTTCAGTAGGGTGGCGAACTTGCGCTGCCCGAGGCTCGGAAAAACGTGGAGCCAGTCGCCCTTCCACTCCTTCAGCACGTCGATCATCGCGCGCCCGCCGGCGTCCGAGTTCGGATAGGTGGCCACCACCTGGAGCCCGCTGTCCTCGAGCGCGCGCAGGGATGTGCGCATCTGCGCCGCCGCTTCGTCGACCTCTCCGGTGACCGGATGCTGGGTGAAGATGATGAACGGACGCATGACGTCGAACCCGACATCGCGCGAGATTTCGGCATCCGGGATTGGCTCGAAGCGGCGCAGATAATCGAGTCCCGCCGCACCGACGACGTGCACGTTCTCGGGACGCTCGCCCATCTTGCGGATCCGGTGCGCCGCGTCCTCGGTGGCGGTGAAGTGGACGTGGCTGAGCTTGGTGATTGCGTGGCGCACGAGCTCGTCGACCGTCCCGGACACCTCGCCGCCGTGCACATGCGCAACCGCGATTCCCAGGTGCACGGCCGCCGCCGCCCCCGCGAGCATCTCTCCCCTGTCGCCCAGGACGACCAGAACCTCGGGCTGAAACTCCGCCAGCGCATCGGTGATGCCGATCAGCACGCGTCCGACCGAGCGCGCCTGCGCCGCGCCTGTGTCATCCGCCTCGAGGCTGCGGACGCGCGCGACGATTGGCATACCGTCGGACTCGATCTCCGCAACCGTCATGCCGAACTGCGGCTCGAGGTGCATCGCGGTGACGATCAGGCCGAGCTCGAGCTCGGGGTGCTCGCGGATGCGTTTGAGCGCCTCCGAGAACAGCCCGTAATCCGCCCGCGTCCCCGTGACGTAGGCGACCCTTCGCTTCACACCATGTCCGCGGTGATCACCGAACCCACGGGAATGGCCGACCGTGCTTTGCGGCCGACGACCCAGTCCAGGCGGGTCGGCGGAAGCCCGGTGCCCGGCCGCATCACGGTGAGCATGTCGCGCTTGATCTCGGCGCCGCTGGGGATGTCGACCGCGGCGACCACGCTCTTGCGCGCGACCGCGGCCGTCTCCGCCTCGTCTGGCACCGGCCGCTTCACTCCGTCACCGAGCGCCGACTCGACCGCGCGAACGCCCTCGATCATGTTTTTCAGCTCATTCGGCTCCAGCGACGCCGCGTGGTCCGGGCCTGGCAGGTTGCGGTCCAGGGTCAGGTGCTTTTCCAGGGCTTCGGCCCCGAGCGCCGCGGCGGCGAGCGCGACCGCGACGCCTTCGGTGTGGTCGGAGAAACCCACCGGGACGTCGAACTCGCGGCGCATCGTCTCCATGGCGCGGAGGTTGGCGTCCGCCGGCGGTGCGGGATAGAGCGACACGCAGTGCAGCAGCACGACCGGGACGTCTGCCGTCTCTCTGATAGCCGACATCGCCGCCCGCACATCGTCGAGCGTGCTCATTCCCGTCGATACGATGAGCCCTCGCCCCTTGCGCGCGAGGTGGCGCAAGTAAGTCAGGTTGGTGATCTCGCCCGACGGCACCTTGAATGCGGCCATCCCGAGGTCTTCGAGCATGTCGGCCGACTGCTCGTCGAATGCAGAAGACAGAAACAGGATGCCTTCGCGCTCGCACTCGCGGATCAGCACGCGATGGTCGTCTGCCCCAAGCTCCAGACGCTTGAGCATGTCG
>DATEHC010000067.1:0-9098 GCA_035279785.1 Candidatus Dormiibacterota bacterium | reverse complement strand
GTCGACCTGGACGAACTTCGCCGGCTGGGGTGGGGTCAGGTTGAACGTGATCGCGAAAAGCTTGTTCGAGGACGTGTCAAAAGCGATCTCGCGGGTTCCGCTGCTCAGGACAGGCCCCGCCACAACGGTGAGCGCGGCGGTGTCGATCGAAAACAGCTGACTCGTGGCTGGGAACGTGGAGAAGCTCTCACTGATCACGTATGCGATGTGATGGGCAGGGTCGGGCGCGAAGTCTGAGACGCCATCCCCCGGAATCGGCGCAATCGGCGTCTCGGTTCCCGTTCCGAGGTCAATCTGAACCAACTCCCCAGGTGAGGAGTCCGTGGTGACTCCAAGCAGCGTTCCGGTGTTGGTGTCGAACAAGAGCGACCCGACAGGATGGTTCAGGAAGGGGCTTTCGGCACTGATGCCGCCGTTCTGCAGATCCACCGTGACGATTTCCTCTGCCGTCACCGGCGGGAACACCGTCTGGTCGATGAAAAGGCTGCGACCGAGGAAGAGCCTGTGGCTCGATGGGTCCGCGGTCAGCGTTGTCAGGAAGCCCTGGACGTTCGGGCCGAACACGTTCGCTACCGTGGCTACTGCGCCTGTGGTCGGATCGATTCTGACCACCTGGCCGGGCGAGGCGAAGCCGAATAGGCCGGTGCCCGAGCCCGCCGCCGCAGCGGGCAATGGCTGGCTCAGGAGCGGCACCGCCGCGATAAGGGCCACCATCGCGCAGCGAATGAACTTGTTCAGCATGTCCCCTCCCACACCGAAAACGGATGGTCTGGGAAGCTTAAAGCGGCTCGATTAACGAATCAAGAACCGTGTTTTATTCGTCGTAGCCAAGGTTCGGGCGCAGCCAGCGCTCGGCCTCGGCCGCGGTCATGCCCTTGCGCCGGGCGTAGTCCTCGACCTGGTCGCGACCGATCTTTCCGACCATGAAGTAGCGGGCCTGGGGATGCGCGAAGTACAGGCCCGACACGGCCGCGGTTGGGGTCATCGCCCCGCTTTCGGTGAGCTCCATCCCGATCGATCGAGCGTCCAGGAGCGAGAACAGCGTCTGCTTCTCGGAATGGTCCGGGCACGCCGGGTAGCCGAACGCCGGGCGGATGCCGCGGTACTTCTCGGCGATCAGCTCCTCGTTCGACAGGGCCGGCCCCGACTCGTACCAGGACCGCCGCACGAGCTGGTGAAGATACTCCGCGAACGCCTCGGCCAGGCGGTCGGCGAGCGCCTTGACCATGATCGCGCGGTAGTCGTCATGCTCCGCGGTGAACCGCGCCGCCAGCTCGTCGACGCCGAGGCCCGCGGTCACGGCGAACGCGCCGATGTGATCGGCGGAGGTCGACACGAAGTCCGCGAGCGAGAGGTAGGGCTTGTCGTCCCCGTGGTCGACCTGCTGGCGCAGCATCGGGAAGCGCACACCACCGTCGAGCGCGATGTCGTCGCCGTCCGCGCGAGCCGGCCAGAATCCGTAGACGCCGCGCGCGGTCAGCAGGCGCTTGGTGGCGATCTCGTCGAGCAGCTCCTGCGCGTGGCCGAACAGCTCGCGAGCCGCCGCACCCTGCGAAGGGCTGTCGAGGATCGCCGGGTACTTGCCCTTCAGCTCCCACGCGTGGAAGAAGAACGTCCAGTCGACGAACTCGCGCAGCTCCTTGAGCGACGGCTCGATCACTTTCTTGCCGACGAACGGTGGCTTCGGCAGATCGTCGAAGGGCACTCGCAGGCGCTTGGCCCGCGCATCGTCGAGCGTGAGCAGCGGCCTTCGCGACGACGTGTGCTGCGCGCGCAGCTTCTCCTGCAGCGCCAAGTTGTCCTGCTCGAACCTCGGCCTACGGCCGTCGTCGAGGAGATCCGACACCACGCCGATCACGCGTGATGCGTCGAGCACGTGCACGGTCGTGCCGTCGTAAGCGGGCGCGATGCGCACCGCGGTGTGCTGCTTGGACGTGGTCGCGCCGCCGATCAGCAAAGGGATACGGAAGTCGCGGCGCGTCATCTCCTTCGCCACCACCACCATCTCGTCCAGCGACGGCGTGATCAACCCCGACAGGCCAACGACGTCGGCGCCCAGCTCGACGGCGGTGTCCAGGATCTTGTCCGCGGGCACCATCACACCGAGGTCGTGGACCTCGTAGTTGTTGCACGCGAGCACGACGCCCACGATGTTCTTGCCGATGTCATGGACGTCGCCCTTTACGGTCGCGAGCACCAGCCTGCCGCGGACGTGCTGCTCGGCCGAGCCTTCCTTCTCCGCCTCCATGAACGGCTGCAGGTAAGCGACCGCGCGCTTCATCGCGCGCGCGCTCTTCACGACCTGGGGCAGGAACATCTTGCCCGCGCCGAACAGATCGCCGACGACCTTCATCCCGTCCATCAAAGGCCCTTCGATGACCAGTAGAGGCTTGCCGTACTTGACGCGAGCCTCCTCCGCGTCGGCTTCGACGTACTCGACCTCGCCGTGCAGCACGGCGTGCTTCAGGCGCTCCTCCACCGATTCGGATCGCCACGAAAGGTCGACCTCACGCTTCGAGCCGGCGCCCGACACCGACTTGGCGAACTCGACGAGGCGCTCGGTGGCATCTGGCCGGCGGTTGAAGATGATGTCCTCGACCATCTCGAGAAGGTCTTTGGGAATGTCCTCGTAGACGGCCAGCTGTCCCGCATTGACGATCCCCATGTCGAGGCCGGCGCGGATGGCGTGGTAGAGGAACGCGGAGTGGATCGCCTCGCGCACGCGGTCGTTGCCGCGAAACGAGAACGACAGGTTCGAGATGCCCCCCGAGACCCGGACCCCGGGACACAGCCGTTTGATCTGCCGGGTCGCTTCGATGAAAGCCTTCGCGTATTCCGCGTGCTCCTCGATGCCGGTGGCGATGGGAAGGATGTTGGGGTCGAAGATGATGTCCTCGGGCGGGAAGCCGGCCCGCTCGACGAGCAGCTTGTAGGCGCGCGTGCAGATCTCGACCTTGCGCGCCACCGTGTCCGCCTGGCCGGTCTCGTCGAACGCCATCACCACCACCGCGGCGCCGTATTCCCGGACCTTGGCGGCCTGCTCGAGGAACGACGGCTCGCCCGCCTTCAGGCTGATCGAGTTGCAGACGCCCTTGCCCTGGAGGCACTTGAGACCAGCCTCCAGCACCGACCATTTCGAGCTGTCGACCATGATCGGTAGGCGCGCGATCTCGGGCTCCGTCGCAATGAGGTTGAGGAATCGCACCATCGCGGCCTCGGAGTCGAGCAGGTCGGCGTCCATGTTTACATCGATGAGGTTGGCGCCGCCCCGGACCTGTTCCAGGGCAACCTGGACCGCACCCGTGAAGTCGCCCGACTCGATGAGCCTGCGGAACCGGATCGAACCCGTGACGTTCGTACGCTCGCCGATGACGACGAACCCGGAATCGGGCCCGATCTCGAAGGGCTCGAGGCCGGAAAAACGTGCCCGCGGATCGAGCTTGGGCACCTGTCGTGGCGGCACCTGGGCGATCGCCTCGCGGATCTGCCGGATGTGCTCGGGGCCCGTGCCGCAGCATCCGCCGGCCGCGTTGAGGTAGCCCGCCTCGGCGAACTCCTTGAGCAGACGGCTGGTCTCCGGCGGCTGCTCGTCGTACCCCCCGAACGCGTTGGGAAGTCCTGCGTTCGGATAGCAGGTGACGTAAACCGGCGCGACGCGCGCCATCGCCGCGATGTACGGCCGCATCTCGGTCGCGCCGAGCGAGCAGTTGATGCCGGCCGCAAACGGCTTCGCGTGCTCGACCGAAGTCCAGAACGCTTCGACCGTCTGGCCCGACAGGTTGCGGCCGCTGCGGTCGACGATCGTGACCGACACAAATAAAGGAATGTCGGGCGCGACCTCCTTCACCGCCGCGATCGCCGCCTTGCCGTTGAGCGTGTCGAACACGGTCTCGATCAGAAGGATGTCGACGCCGCCTTCGACGAGCGCCTTCGCGGCCTCCGCGTAGCCGTCGCGCAGCTGGTCGAACGTCACATCGCGGTACGACGGATCCTCGACGCGCGGCGACAGCGACAGCGTCACGTTGGTCGGCCCGAGCGAGCCGGCGACGAAGCGGTTCTCGTACTCGTCTGCGGCTTGGCGCGCGAGCCGAGCGCCCGCCAGGTTCATCTCGTAGACGTAGTCCTCGAGCTGGTAGTCGGCCTGCGAGACGCGCGTCGCGGTGAACGTGTTCGTCGTGATGATGTCCGCGCCCGCCTCGAGATAGTCGCGGTGCACCTGCAGCACGATCTCGGGCTGCGAAAGGCTCAGGACGTCGGCGTCGTTGCGCAGGAGCTTGGGGTGGTTCGCGAATCGCTCACCGCGATACCCCTTCTCGTCCAGGCCTTTGCGCTGCAGGAGCACGCCGATCGACCCGTCGAGGATGACGATCCGCTGCTCGAAAAGGTCATGCAGGCGCTCACGCACCGAGGTAGCCACCGCCATGGTGACCCTTAAGAGTACGGATCAGGCCGTTTTACTGGTCGCCGACCGGGCTCCAGACCTGGAAGCGGCCGTCGTCGTACAGAAGCCGCCTGCCGCTCGCGGGAAGCGCGTCGATTGCCGCCTTGTGCTTCGCCGGGTTGGTGTTGCTCCCCAGGTAGTACGCCTGGGTGTCGATCACGACGTACGAGCTCGAATCGAGCATGTCCGGGAAATCGTTGATCGTGTGCCGGTTGGCCAGCCAGATGTCGAGACCGGAGTCCGCGTTGACCGGCGCGTCGGGCGGGATCACGGACGCCGCGGCCTGCAGCTGAGCGACGGAGTTGGGCCGGCTGTACGCCCAGTCCCACGCCAGGAGCGACGGCGGAAACTGGCCCGCGCCCCAGCCGAGGATCAACGCGGGCAGCGCGATCGCGGCGGCCAGCGCCGGCCTCACGTGTGTCCGTGCTATGAATCGCCTCGCGCCGACGCCTCCCGCCACTATCAGCGGAAACATCAGCAGGAGGACGTAGTGCAGGTTCAGCGTGTTCTGCGGGACGTGCTCGCTCAGCACGTTGGCCAGGTAGGGCGGGATGGCGAGGAGCAGCCAGCGCCAGCCCAGCAGCGGCAGCGCGAACATCGAAGCGATGACCGCGCCGACCATGAGCAGCGCGCCCGGACGCACCAGCGCCTCGGCCACCGCCTGCCACGACACCGGAACGTTCGGGTCGAGGTGGATGAGCCAGCGGTAGTAGACGAAGTCGGTGTAGCCGTTCGGCGCTCTCAGGTGCTGCTGCACGAGGCCGGTGCCGATGAGGAACCACGCGACGGCCAGATATAGAAGGAAGCGCCAATGCTTCTTGACCAGGGGTGCGCCGTAAACGCGCACCAGCAGCGCCAGGACGGCGACCGTATAGACCTGGTCCTCCTTGCAGGCGAGGTCGAGGATGACGAACGACCACATGAGGGCGCGTTTGCCGCGCAGTCCCGCGTACGCCGCGACGAGCGCGAAGGCGAGCGCCATGTTCTCGGGGTGGAAGAAGTCGCGCGCCGCCTCCTGGATGGCGACCCAGAACGGGACAGGTGCCGCGAGCGCCACCGCCAGCCACGCCGACGCTTTGCGATCGGCCGGCAGCATCGCGCGGAAGAAGAGGTAAGCCGCGGGCCCGGCGGCGGCAAGACCGGCCGCGGAAAGGATGGCGAGGACGATCGGGCTCGGCCACAGCTTCTCGATGGCCGCAATCGGAAGAAAGATGACCTCGAGGTGGATGCCCAGGAAGTTGGCCCGGGCGAAGCTCGAGTAGAACCAGTCCCCCTGCGTGATGCCCCAGATCACCTGCTGGTCGTAGGCGAGGTCCCACGCGTCGCTGGTCAGCCCGTACATCCGCTGCAGGACTCCGTGCAGGATCCACGCAAACGCGAGCGCCGCCGCCAGCATGGGGATGGCGGGGTAGACCCACCAGGCTTCGGTGCGGGTGGTTTCGCGCGGGGCGACGGCCATCACGGCAGCTTCGCTCGTCATCAGCGCCCGAGCTTATCAAGGGATAATCCGGTCGATGGCCCGCCAGCCTGCTTCCTCGCCGCAGGTCTCCGTGATCGTGCTCGTCTTCAACGAGATCGACAGCGTCGAACCGCTCCACCGCGAGCTGATGGGAGTGCTCGAAGGGATCGGGCGCACGTTCGAGGTCGTCTACGTCGACGACGGCAGCCGCGACGGGTCGACGGAGCGCCTGGCCGCGCTCGCCTCACGTGACGCGCGTGTTCGGGTGGTCAGCTTCCGGCGCAACTTCGGACAGACCGCCGCCGTGCAGGCGGGCATCGACCACAGCCACGGCGAGGTCCTCGTCTTCCTCGACGGCGACATGCAGAACGACCCGCACGATATCCCGCACCTGCTCGAGAAGATCGACGAGGGCTACGACGTCGTGAGCGGATGGCGTCGCGATCGCAGGGACGACGCGAGCCGAGTGCTGCCGTCGCAGGTGGCGAACTGGCTCATCGCGCGGGTCACGGGAGTGCGCATCAGCGACTTCGGCTGCACCCTCAAGGCCTACCGGCGCGAGGTGATCGAGGGCGTGAGGCTCTACGGCGAGATGCACCGGTTCATCCCGGTGTTCGCGGACGCCGTCGGCGCACGCATAACCGAGCTGCCGGTGAATCACCGCCCGCGCACTTACGGCAAATCGAAGTACTCACTCTCGCGCACGTCGCGGGTTGCGCTCGATCTCATCACGGTCAAGCTGCTCGGGAGCTACTCGACCAAACCGATGTACTTCTTCGGCTTCGCCGCATTTGGCCTGTGGGCGCTGGCCCTCTTGCTGGCGGCGATCGTCCTGGTTCAGAAGCTCGCGCCGCCGCATGTGTTCGCGCACAACAACCCACTGCTGCTGCTGTCCGTCGTGATCTTCATCGTCGGCGTGCAGTTCATCCTCATGGGGCTCCTCGCGGAGCTGGTGATCCGGACGTACCACGAATCGCAATCGAAGCCCACGTACGTCGTGCGCGAGATCTACGAGCGCGGAGCTCCGAAGCAGGAAGCCGCAAACGGGAGAAGCGCTCTCAAGAGCCGCCCCTGACGATTCAATAAATGTGTGGCATCTGCGGCGTGGCCGGAGGTGACCCGAACGCCGCGCGAGAGCTGGTCGGCCGCATGTGCGGCGCCTTGGTGCACCGCGGGCCGGACGACGAGGGGATGGTCGCCGGCGAACAGGTCGTCCTCGGGATGCGAAGGCTTTCCATCATCGACCTGGCGGGTGGACACCAGCCGATGTCCAACGAGAACGGCAGCGTTTGGGTCGTGCATAACGGCGAGATCTACAACCACCTCGTGCTGCGTGAGCAGCTGATCGCCCACGGCCATGTGTTCAGGACGCAGTCCGACACCGAGGTGCTCGTGCACGGGTGGGAGCAGTGGGGCACGGAGATGGTCGAGCGGCTCAACGGCATGTTCGCGTTCGCGATTCACGACCGCAGATCCGGGGTTGTGTTCCTCGCGCGGGACCGCATGGGCATCAAGCCGATCCATTACGCGATCGACGGCGGGCGCCTCGTTTTCGCGTCGGAGCTCAAGGCGTTGCTGCAGGACCCGGCGCTGCGCCGGGGCGTTGACCCGGTCGCGCTCGACGAATACCTCGTGTATGAGTTCGTCCCATCGCCGCGGAGCATCGTGCGTGGGATCGAGAAGCTGCGGCCGGGCCATTCCCTGACCTGGTCGCTCGCCGACCGCCAGGCTTCGGTGCAGCGGTACTGGGCGCCGCAGCTGAATCTCTCGAACGGACGGCACGACCTCGACGCCGAGGCTTCGAGGCTGCGCGACGTCCTTCGAGAGTCGGTGCGCAAGGAGCTGATCAGCGACGTGCCGCTCGGGGTGTTCCTGTCCGGCGGGATCGACTCGAGCGCGGTCGCCGCGGTGATGACGCAGCTCGGGAGCGACGTGAAGACGTTCTCGGTGGGTTTCGCCGAGCGGTCCTTCGACGAGTCGGGATACTCGCGCGAAGTGGCGCGGAACCTCGGCACCGACCATCACGAGGTGACGCTGGAGCCGGCGGCGATGCTGGACCTGATCCCGAAGCTGCCACAGCTGCTGGATGAGCCGCTCGGGGACGCGTCGATCATCCCGACCTATTTGCTTTCCGAGTTCACGCGGCGGCACGTGAAGGTTGCGCTCGGGGGCGACGGGGGAGACGAGCTGTTCGCGGGATATCCGACGCTGCAGGCTCATCGGCTCGCGGGGTACTACGCGCGGGTGCCCTCGCTGTTGCGGCGTGGGCTCGTCGAGCCGGTGGTGCGAAGGCTGCCGGTCTCGCGGTCGAACTTGAGCTTCGACTTTCGCGCGAAGAGGTTTGTCGATGGCGCGGCGCTTGCGGTGGCCGAGCGGCATCGGACGTGGATGGGATCGTTCCCTTCGCGGCATGCTTCGGCTGCTGCGATCGAGGATGAGTTCCGGTCGCTCGATCCGCTCAACCAGGTGCTGATGATCGATATGCGGCTGTACCTCGAGAACGACATCCTGGTCAAGCTCGACCGCGCGTCGATGATGGCGTCGCTCGAGGCGCGGGTGCCGCTGCTGAACAACGATTTCGTCGCGTACGCGACAGGCTTGCCGATGAGCATGAAGTTGCGGGGGATGCGATCGAAGTTCTTGCTCAAGCGCGCGCTTCGCGGTGTTCTGCCCGATCGGATTCTCGATCGGCCGAAGAAGGGGTTTGGGATTCCGGTCGCGGATTGGTTTCGGGGGCCGCTCAGGGAGCAGCTGCTCTCGGTCCTCTCACCCGAGCGGGTCCGGAGGGATGGGTTCTTTGATGAGGGGATGGTTTCGGGGTTGGTCCGTGATCACCTCGGGGGCACGCGTGACAACCGGAAGCAGTTATGGACTCTCTTCGCCTTTCAGCTCTGGAACCAGGGATACGAAGGACTGGGAAGAGGGTGAACTTGGGGTGGCTTTTGGTGCTGTTTGGGTTGCAAAGGGACGATTTTATATTGACTTTACGAAAATATGTTTGTAGAATGGTGGTGTGGAAATTGGGGCTCTTGAGGCGGCTGTTGCCGAGTTCGACCATGGCTCTGATGACGACTACGTAGACCCTCGCCGGCTCTCCGTCGTCATCGACCGCCTCCAGGCAAAGCTCTGCCGCGTGGTGCATCGCGCTCAGGAGCGCGGCGATCACCTGGTCACCGGTCAGACCCCGACGTCATTTGT
>DATEHC010000066.1:0-12166 GCA_035279785.1 Candidatus Dormiibacterota bacterium | reverse complement strand
TCCAGGAGCTCGGCTCGAGTCGAGTGCAGAAGGTGGTAATCCCCCAGCGACATCGCCAGGTCGTTGACCTCGCCCAGCGCCACCTCGGGCCCCGCGAGCTGGCTCACGGCGATGGCGCGGTTCAAGCGCACGATCGGCGAGTCGGTCATCCGCAGCAGCGCGTCGTAGAGAAGCACGATCTGCCGCCAGTCCGTGTCCTCCCACGAGCGCGCCTCGGAATGCACGGCCGCAATCGCCGCCTGGAGCTGGTACTGACCCGGCGCGTTGAGACCGGCGGCGCGATGGAGCAGCTGGATCCCCTCCGCCACCGTGGCGGCGTCCCAGAGAGAACGATCCTGGTCCGGCAGCAGCACCATCTCCCCCGCATGGTCGAACCGGGCGGCCGATCGCGCGAGCGTGAGCTTCATCAGCGCCCGCAGCCCGATCACCTCGGCCTGGTCGGGCAGGAGCCGGTCGAGGAGCGAGGCAAGCCATAACGCGTCCTCGGCCAGGTCGCGTCGCGCCGCCACCGCGCTACCGCGGCTGAGGTAACCCTCGTTGAACATCAGGTAAAGGACCGCGAGAACCGCATTGAGCCGCGCTGGCAGCTCCGACGCTTCGGGAATGCGGTACGGGATGTTGGCGGCGACGATCTTGCGCTTCGCGCGGACTATCCGCTGCGCCATCGTCGCCTCGCCGACCAGGAACGCAGCTGCGATCTCGGCCGTGGTGAAGCCGGCGATGGACCGGAGAGTGAGCGCGACCTGCGCATCCTGCGCGAGGGCGGGATGACAGCAGGTGAAGATCAGGCGTAAGCGGTCATCGGACTCCGAAGGATCACCGGACAAGGTCGACCGCTCCAGCAGCGCGATCTTCTCGGCGTAGCGCCGGTCGCGTCGCAGCAGGTCGATCGCGCGGCGCCGCGCCGTCGTCATGAGCCACGCGCCCGGGTTGTCGGGAATCCCTTGCTGTGGCCATCTCTCCAGCGCGGCGACCAGGCTGTCCTGGACGACCTCTTCGGCGACGTCGAAGTTGCCCAGGACCCTGACCATGGCGGCCGTGAGCCGCCCGGCCTCCTCGCGGAAGACCGCGGCTAGCGCCTCTTCGGTTGTGGAGCGTGTCTCGGCCAGGCCTCTTATCGTTCCACGGCCGGCCAGATCTCGACCGGACCGCCAGGCCACGACTTGGCCATCGCCTGCGCCTCGGCGAGGTCCTGGACGTTGACAATCGCGAAGCCGCCGATGATCTCCTTGGACTCGATGAACGGACCGTCGGTGACGACGCGCGTGCCGTTCTGGCCCTGGACGGTGGTGACCCCTGAACCCGTCAGTTGGAGGCCACCCTCGATCTTGCCGGCGTGCGTGTACTCGTCGAACCACTTGCCCGCCGCCGCCATCGCCGTCGCGTACTGGTCCTTCGACTGGTTGTCCCAGCGGTCCTGGTCTTCCTGCGTTCCGACAAACAGCAATAGATATTTCATCTTTGACCTCCTGTCGCCACTACGACGAACGAGCCGGGTCGAAATCGACAGCTAGCCGCGCTGGTCCTGGGAATGATCCACCACCGGTCGGATCTCCACGGTGCCCGGCCATTCCTGGGCCATCGCCAGGGCCTCGTCGAGGTCCGCGACCTCGATGACCGCGAACCCTCCGATCACCTCTTTCGTCTCGATGAACGGACCATCGGTGACCGAGACCCTGCCATTGCGCTTCGACACCGTGGTCGCGGTGCTCGGCCCCTGGAGCTCCTCGGCGGCCACCACCTTGCCCGCGGCGTAGTACCTGGCAAACCACTGGCTCGACTTCTCGTAGGCGGCCATCGCCTCGTCGCGCTCGGGTGCGGGCAGCTGGTCCGCGCCTTCCATCGTGCCGCCGAACAACAGAACGTATTTCATCTCTTACCTCCTGCCGATACGACGAGCGGCGGCGGCCGAAATCGACCAGTCACTTAGGAGCCGGTGAATTCTGGCTCCTGCTTGCTCAGGAAGGACATGATGCCGATCGCGGCGTCGGTGCTGAGGGCGGTGCGGGCGAAGTTCTGCGACTCGATGGAGATGGCGTCGTCGAGGCGCAGGCCGCTGCCTCGGAGGATGGCGTCCTTGATCATCGCGATGGCAAGGGTCGCGGCCCTGGACAGCCGCCCGGCCAGCTCGTCGATCGCTTGCTGGAACTGCTCTGGCGCAACCGCGTGGTCGACCCACCCGACCGCCTCCGCCTCTTTCGCCGAAAGTCGGGTCGATTCGATGATGTAGCGCTTTGCGCGGCCCTCGCCGATCAGGCGCGGCAGGCGCTGCGTGCCGCCCGCCCCAGGCATGATGCCCAGCGACGACTCGGTCTGGCCGATCCGCGAACGCCCGTCTTCGACCATCACGCGGAAGTCACAGCAGAGCGACAGCTCGCTCCCGCCGCCGAGGGCGTGGCCGTTGATTGCCGCGATCGTCGGCTTGGGGATGCGTTCGATGGCGTTGAAGTGATGGTTCATACGGCGCATGAAGAGCGCGATCTGCTCGACGGCGTCGGGCGCATCGCGGTCGACGCCGGCGAGCGATGTCAGGTCCGCGCCGACGCTGAAGTACTTCTCGTACTCGGACGTGAGCACGACCGCGCGCACATCAGCATCTTTGCCGAGCTCGGTGAACGCCTCGTCGAGCTCCGTCATCAAGTCCTCGGCGATGGCGTTATTGCCCTTGCGGTGCATGACGACGCGCGCGATCGCGCCGTCACGCTCGACTTCGACGTTCTCGCCCATCAGGCAGTGAAAAGCGGGATGCCGCCGGCAACCTCGATGACCGCGCCCGTGATGTAGCCGGCCTCCTCGGTGCAGAGGAACGCGATCGTGTTCGCGATGTCCTCGGGCTGACCGAAACGCTTGAACACGGTGCGCGACCTGAAGCGGTCGTACATCGGGTTGTTGGCGGCGGCCGCTTTTCCGGCCTCCGACTCGATGATGCCCGGAGCGATCGCGTTCGCCGTGATGTTGTGTCTGCCGCCCTCCAACGCCGCCGTCCTGGCGAGACCGATCAAGCCCGCCTTGGTCGACGAGTAGCTCGCCTGGCCGAAACCGCCGAGCGTGCCGGCGACCGAGGACATGAAGATGAGGCGCCCCCATCTGTTCTCCACCAGGTACGGCCACACCTCTTTGGTGCAGTTGAACGCGCCCGTGAGGTTGACCTTCACGTCGCGGTCCCACAGTTCGTACGACTGGTTGGGAATCTGCGCGGCGTGGTCCAGCGTGGCGGCGTTGTTGATGAGGATGTCGATCTTGCCGAACTCATCCTTGACCTTCTTGAAGACCTCGCGGATCTGCTCGCGGTTGGTCACGTCCATCTTGATCGCGAGCGATTTGCGTCCCATCTTGCGGATCGCTTCCGCCGTCGCGTTCGAGTGCACCCACCCCTGCGACACCGCGACCTGCGCCAGCATGCTGCCCTGCGACTCCGCCGTCTGCTGCAGGTTCGGGTCGTCTTCGACCAGCACGTCGGTGATGACGACGTCCGCACCCATGCCCGCGAGCGTCAGCGCGTCCTGACGGCCCAGGCCACGCGAAGCGCCCGTGACAACAGCTACTCGACCCGACAGATCAAACATTCCTCACCCTCTCAACTGGATTGTTGCTCTTTGTCGCGCTTCGGTTATAGCCGAATCGGCTGCTCGATGGATAGAGGCCATCGCGCCCGCAACACATTGGCCCATTGATAGTGCCGGCCGCCGGTGGGACACTCTCGTCGTGAGCGACGTCTCCCTCTGGACGCCTCTGGTCGTGGTGGTCACCCTCGCCGGGTTAGCGAATGCGTCGCTACTGCTCGACGGAGCGTCTCAGATGGCCACAGGGCGGCCCGGTTTCTTGCCCTTCGAGAGGCTGCTTTTCAAGCGAGTGCCGGCGTCGGAGGTGGACTGCGTGCGACAGGGAGGGTCCAGAATCCTCCAGGCGTTTAGCGCGATTTTCATTCTGGTACCGATGGCCGCGTGGATGCTTGCGATCACAGCGGACCTGACATGCCGGGCCCCGTCGACCCACCTTCCTTCCTCGGTAGGGGACGCGATGTTCGGTCTCGCCGTCGCCAGCCTCTTGATTGGCCTGGCCCTCAGCTTCGGCTCCTACGCGATCAGCACCAAGATCAAATACATCCCCACGAGACGGGCAGGAGCCATCCAAAACTAGCGCACAACGGCAGGCCTTGACGGACTCTCATCTCAAACGGATGGTTGCTCGCTGGCCGGCGATGGCGCGCGAGATGACAAGTCGCTGGATCTCGGCCGTGCCCTCCCAGATCTGGTAGATCTTCGCGTCCCGAAACCACTTCTCGACCGGGTACTCCTTGATGTAGCCGTAGCCGCCGAGCACCTGGATGGCGTCGGTCGTCACGTCCATCGCGACGTCGGCGGCGAAGCATTTCGCCATCGAGCCCTCGGCACGCTCGAAGGGATGGCCTTGCGTCGCCATCCAACCCGCGCGCCAGATCAGCAGGCGCGCCGCGTCGATTCTCATCGCCATGTCGGCGAGCTTGAAACCGACGGCCTCGTGCTGCCATAGCGGCTTGCCGAACTGCTTGCGATCCTGTGCGTACTCGAGCGCGAACTCGTATGCGGCGCGCGCGATACCCAGGGCGCCGGCGCCGACGCCCGGCCGCGTCGCCTCGAGCGTCGTCAACGCCCCCAGCGCGCCAGGGCCGGCGTTGTCGGCGTCGGGCTCGCCACCCAGGCGGTGGTCGAGCGGAACGTGGCAGTCGTCGAGGACGACCTGCGCGGTATGGCTCGCGCGCACGCCGAGCTTCTTCTCCTTGCGCCCCATGCGCAAACCGGATGTGTCCTTCTCGACGAGAAAGGACGCGATCCCGGCTGGACCCTTGGACGGGTCGGTGTTCGCGTAGATCACGTGGTAGTCGGCTATCCCGCCATTGGTGCAGAACTGCTTGGTGCCGTTGAGCACGTAGCCATCGCTCACGCGCGTCGCGCGCGTCTTCATGGCGAGCGCGTCCGAGCCCGAGTCCGGCTCGGTCAAACCCAGGCCTCCCAGCCTCAGCTTGTCGGGATTCGTGAACTCCGGAAGCCAGCGCTTCTTCTGTTCCTCGGTGCCGCTTGAGCGGATGCCCGCCATCGCCAGCGCCATCGACTGGATGCACACGGCGATGCCGGCGCAGCCCCAGCTGAGCTCCTCGTTGAGGATGAGCTCGGTCAGGAAGTCGAGGCCCTGGCCGCCGTATTCCTCGGGGATGAAGGCGGCGGGGCTGAGACCGAGACGGTGTGCCTTCTTGACGACCTCATAGGGAAACTCTTCGGTTTCGTCGTAGTGCGCGGCGACCGGCCGGATCTCCTTTTCGGCGAACTCGTGCGCGAGCCGCTGAATCGCCTTTTGCTCGTCGGTCAGAGAAAACTCGAGGGTCATTTCTCGTACTCGGCGCTCGACTTGGTCAGCACCGCCTCGCCTTTCTGATTGACCGCGCTCAGCTCCAGCTTGCCCTCACCGTCGGGCGTCGCCGTGAAAGTGACGGTGTCACCGGGCACCACCATCCCCGCGAAGCGGACGAACAACCGCCTGAGGTGTTCAGGCCCTCCGGCGGCCTCCGCCGCAACCGTACCCAACAGGCCCATCTGCAGAAGGCCGTGCGCGATCACGCCCGGCAGGCCGACGCTGCGCGCGAATTCGTCATCGAGGTGAATGGGGTTGTGATCACCACCCGCTTCGGCGTAGGCGGCGATCTGCTCTTTCGTAAACGTGACTTTGCGTTCGCTCACGAGCGAATGATGAAAAGCGCTCGCGAGGTGCAGACCGGGTCGCCGTTCGAAGCGGATGTCTCGGTCTCGAAGGTGACGAAGCGCATGCCGCGACGGGTGACGTCCGAGGCGACGCGGCCCATCGACGTCACCGTTTCGCCGGCGCGCGGGTGGCGCGTCCACGCGAACTCCTGCTCGGCGTGGAGGAGGTGCGCGAAATCGATCGCGGCCTCATCGTCACCGAAGAGCTTCGGGACGGTCACGCCCAGGGAGTAGACCGCCGCGTACGTCGGCGGGACGCCGTCGTCCGGGTCGGCGCCGATCGCGCGCGCGAACTCGGCTGCGCGCTCGGGGTCGATCTCTATCTGCACCGCCGGGTAGGTCTTCCCGGCGACCGCTGCCACGCGGCTAAGACTAAAGAGGTCTTGGCCTCAGGCGCGCGATGGCGCGGCGCAGAAGCACAGGCCGCAGCGCCACCCACGATTCCATGATTGCCCCGCGCTGCTGGGACGCTTCTTCGGGTGGCGCGTACGCGGCGATCGCGAACGCCCCCGTCAGGTCGCGCATCGGAGCCGCGGCCTCGGGGAACGTTCTCTGCAATCGCCGGCCGAGCTCCAGTGGAGTCTCGCCCGGCCGGCGTTCAGCGCCGGCGAGGTTCGCGAGCACGAGCATGCGTTTCCACACCGACATCACCGAGCGCGGACGGAGATAGCGCGACGCGGCCACGAGCAGCAGGAGCAAGAGCGCCACCAGCACGCCGGCCGCTTTCGTGAGGATGTTGCCGCTCACCGACTGGACGGAGAAGGCGGTGCCGCCCGTGCCGATGTTCGGCCCTTCGAGGCCGGGGCGCGTCTTCGGCGTCGCCAGCACGCCGCCCGTAGGTCCGCTTACGACCCCGCCCGGGTCGCAGTTCGAGTCGCGGAAGCACGGGTTGGTGCCGGTCTGCCCGCGTGGGATCGGTTGGTAGATGTTCTGGTCGTCGGGCGTCGGCTCGAAGGGGATCCAGCCATAGCTCGGGAAGTAGACCTCGACCCAGGTATGGGCATCCTGTCCACGGACGACGTTGCTCTCGGTCTGTGAGTTGAACTGGCCGGGTCCAAAGCCGTTCACGAGCCGAGTCGGGATGCCGAGCGAGCGGAGCATGTCCCCCATCGCCGTGGCAAAGAACTCGCAGTACCCGACGTGGCCGTCGAACAGGAACCAGAAGATCTTGTCGACCCCGGCCGGGGCCTGAGCCGCGAGCGAATACTTGAAGTTGCTCGGGTTGCGGAGGTAAGCCTCGATCGCCGAGGCCATGTCGTACGGGTTGGTTGCGCCCGCCGCCTGCACGATCTGCTGCGCCCGGTTGTGGATCGCGGACAGAACGTCGGGTGACCGATAGCCCGCGCGCGGGATGATCATGAATGGAGCGAGCCAGTCGGCGTACTGGGTGCCGGCGCTCTGCAGGTCGCTTTGAGTCGCGGTGGAGAAGTCGGCCTGGACCGCGTAGCCGCCGGCAGAAGTGTTCGGGTGGATGCTGTCCAGCCTGTCGATCGACTGCAGCGAGTTGTCGGCGGCTCCCGTCTCCAGCGGGACCTGCCGGATGAACGCCGTGCGATTGATCCGGACGAGCTGGCCGGGATAGAAGAGGACGCTGGTGAATCCCGTGGGCGGAGCACGCATCGTGACGTGGATGGTCGCGCCGGCGAGCTTCAGGTAGTCCTCCGAGTACGGCGGAAAGGCGTTGGACGCCAACACTTCTTGGAACCCGTCTTGCGGCGCGTAGCGCCACTCTCCACCGGTCTGGAACGTCTCGTTTATGCCGCGGAAGTACTTCGGCCCTGCGTAGTCGCCCGTGACCGTCCACTCGAACACGACGTCGCGGCTCTGTTGAAGCGCGCCGGTCAGCTTGACCTGGTCGGTGAAGCCGGTGACGCCGTGCGAGGTTGCCGTCTGCGTGAAGATGCCCGGGTTGTTGAGACGCTGTTGCAGCTGCGCCCAGCTCGTGAACACGCTGGACTCGAGGGCGAGTGTCCGGTCAGTCGTCGAGAGCGGAGGCAGCATGATGCCGAGCACGATGAGCGCGGCCATCGCGACGAGACCGCTCTCCCAGAAGTCCCACTTGGCGTCGCCGGTCAGCTTCACGCTGGCCTGGCCCGCGTTCGAGATCGAGCTCGTGTAGTTCGTCCACAGCAACAGGGCGAGCGTCAGGACGAGGATCGCGAGCACGTAACCGTTCTGGTCGTTCGGGAAGTTGAGGACGTTGGTCGCGAATGCCGCCGCGCCGGGGATCAGGCCGAGCATCGGCTTGCGCCAGCGGAGCACGCACCACGCGAGCCATCCGCCCGTGATCCACATCAGCAGCGACACGAGCAGCAGCCAGAAGGAGGGGTCCTGAATCGCGCTCCCGTCCTGCAGGCGCGACCACCACGTCCCGATCAACCGAAGTCCGATCGGGTCCTCGGGGTGGGAGGCGTGCAGCTTCGGCCACGCGGCGACGATCGCGGCGGCTAAGCCGATGACGACGCCGGCCGACAGCGCGATCGGCTCGGCGATCGGCAGCAGCGCCAGCACCGACATGAGGACAGCCGCCAGGATCGCGACCGGCACGATCACGTCGATGCCCGGCACCCATTGGACGGTCGCGGTCGACTTGGAGATGGCGACGGTCAGGAGCAGGACGATCAACGCGGCCCAGAACCGCCCACCTCCGAGCCACTCGCGGGCGCGGTCATATATGGCGGACCTCAGGACCCCTTCGTCGAAACCCTCGGGCCGGCCGAGGACGGTGTCAGGCGATACGTATCGCATCGCGCGTCCTCACGAGGCGGGCGAAGTCATCGCCCTTGCGAACCACGTACAGGTCGACGTCCTGACCGAGGTCGAAGCTCACGTTCTGGTCCGGGCCGCCGAAGCTCGCGACGTCGAGGTAGAACACGATCAACGTCGAGCGCTTGCCGCGCACCGCCTGCAGCAGCCGGACCCACGCCGGGTCGGCGCTTGGCGTGATCACGGCGATGGCGCGTCTTGGTAGCCGGCGGATGCGGTCCCACGCCAGCGTCTGCGTCAGCGGCGTGCGCCCGTCCGCCTGGCACACCGCGAGGTAGTCGAGGATCAGTCTGTCCTGGCGCACCGCGCGGTGCGGCTCGAGGAGAGTGCCGCGCGAGTCGTTTGCGATCAGACCCACCTGTCGGCCGCGGTTGTGCACCTGCGCGGACAGCGAGGCTGCAAGGCTCACGCCGTACTCCAGCGTCGACTCCTCGTCCTCGCCGAAGTGGACCGCGCGATCGAGGTCGAGCAGGATCCACAGGTCGGTCGTGAGCGGCTGCTCGAAAGTCTTCGACATCAGCCGCTGGTACTTGACCGAGAGCGGCCAGTGGATGCGCCCGAAGCTGTCGCCGGTGTTGTAGTCGCGAACGCCGCCCGTCTCGGGCGGGTAGTCGGACCACGCGCCGAACGCAGTCGTGCTTCCCACTTGCTGAGCGCTCGGGGTGACCAGGTCGGGCACTGGACGAACGCGCGGGTACACGAGGATCGAGGTGCGCTGCGTGATCTTGACCTCGCGCTCGAAGAGGCCGAAGGGCTCGCGCACCTTCAGCGAAGTCGGGCCGAGCGCCATCCATCCGCGGCGCCGGTACACGCCGCGAGCCTTCCAGCGCACGAGCTGGTTGCCCAACGAGATGACGCGACCGGGCTGGTAGTCGTTGATGTGGCTAAGGTCGCGGACCTCCACCCACGGAGCGGGGATCCAGCCCTTGCGCCGGACCTCGAAGGTCTCCTCGAACACCTCGCCCACCGTCGGCGACCCTGGATCGACCTTGCGGGTGACGCTCACGCCCCTGATCGCCAGCCGCGGCCATATCGCGGCGACGACGAACAGCAGGCAGAGGCCGTACGTGAACGCGTAGGCCTGGCGGATCGACGTCAGGTACGTAAAGAAGAGCAGCAGCGCAAGCGCGGCGGCGAGAGCGACCTTGCTCATGGGATATGCCTAGCGGCTGCTATCCGTCGTATGCCATTTGGGGAACGTGCTCGCGCTCGAGAAGGCCGGCCACGAGCTTGCCCGCGCTCTGGCCCTGCATCTCGGCGTTCGGCCGCAGGATGATGCGGTGCGCCAGCACCGACTCGGCAAGCGCCTTGATGTCGTCCGGCAGCACGAAGTTGCGGCCCTGGATGGCCGCGAGGGCCTGGCTCGCGTGAAACAGGTGCAGCGTGCCGCGGGTGCTCGCGCCGAGAGCGACCTCGGGGTTGCCGCGCGTGCGCCCGACGAGGCGCGCGATGTACTCGCGGAGCTCGGGCTTGACGAAGACATCACGCACCGCCTGCTGCGCGGCCTTCAGCTCGTTCGGTGAGACGACCGGCTGCAGCTCGTCCATGGGCGACTCGACCTTGTGCTGGTTGAGCAGGTTTGCCTCTTCCTTCTCGCTGAGGTAACCGAGCTTCACCTTCATGAGAAAGCGGTCGAGCTGCGCCTCGGGCAGCGGGAATGTGCCCGAATACTCGACGGGGTTCTGGGTCGCCATGACCATGAACGGCTTGGGCAGGATGTGCGTCTCGCCGTCGATCGTGACCTGGCGCTCCTCCATCGCTTCCAGCAGCGCCGCCTGCGTCTTGGGCGAGGCGCGGTTGATCTCGTCCGCGAGCAGGATCTGCGCGAAGACGGGGCCGGGACGGAACTCGAAGTCGTCGAGCTTCTGGTTGAAGGCCCGCACGCCCGTCACGTCGGACGGCAGCAGGTCGGGAGTGAACTGGATGCGGCGGAACGTGCAGTCGAGCGATCGCGCCAGGGACTTGGCGAGCATCGTCTTGCCGACACCCGGAACGTCCTCGATGAGGAGGTGCCCCTCACAAAGAAGGGTGACGAGGCAGAGCTTGATCTCCTCGTCCTTGCTGACGATGGCGCGGCCGACGTTCGACAGGAACGAGTCGGCGACTCGGGTTACGGCGTCGACGGCCCCCACTCCGCGGATTATAGATTCGGCCTTGGGGTCGACCATCTCAGTTGAATACGGATGAGGGGTCGACTTGGTTCCGCTACGGACCGAGGACGAAGTTCTCCGTGAAGTCCGGGCCGTCGATCTGAAACCCGATGCAGCCAGATGATCCCTTCTGCAAGCCCTGCAGGACGAGCAGCGGCGGCAGGTCGCCTTTCTTGTCCATCGGCGTGGTGTGCGGCGGATCCCGGAACGCGGTCTCCGACCGGAGCTGCACCGTGTGGCCGACGGCGGTCACGGTCTGGACCCGGGCGCCGACGGCGACCACGCCGGTCGGCGCGAGCGGGTAAGTCGCAAATCCGATCTCCGCGTTGCTTTGCAGGTCGTGCGCGCGGATGAGGACAAGCCCGTCCTGACGCCACTCGTAAGCGAACGTCAGGCTGTACCAACCACCCCAGTCCGTCGACTGGAGCCATTCCGCGTTGGCCATGAACACGGGGCCGTCCCCGAAGGCCATGCCAAGGCTGCGGAGAACCTCCGGGCTCTTGGGGCACGGCGCGCCTGCCGCGACCGTCGGATAGTGGAGGGGCCGGCTCTCGAGGTCCTGCAGCTCGGCCTGGCCCACCGCCGGCTGCGGTGAGTCCGATTTGAACGACAGGCGGCCCGCGATGAAGATGCCCGCCAGCACGGCAAGCAGCAGCGCGACCGCGATCAGCCCCAGCGGCGCCACCAGGCGACGTCGCTGCTTCCACTGGGGTCGCCTGTGCGCGCGCGCACCGTCCACGACAAATCGTGTGACCCGCCGCTCCAGCATCGGCGCGGCCGGAGAGACGTCATCGATCGCGTCGTGGATCTGGGTGCGAAGGCTCATCTGAGGGCTTCCTCCACCGCAAGGTCCGGTCGCAGCCGGCGCACCGCTCGATGCAACCGTTTGCGCGTAGCGTCGGCGCTGCTTCCGAGGATGCCGGCCACCTCATCGACGGGCAGGTCGAGATAGAAGTACAGGCTCACGGCCAGCCGATCTTTGTGGGACAGCATGCTCAGCGCCTTGCGCACATCCTCATGGGTGACCCACGTGTCCTCACCGGACGCGATCGAGACCGATCGCGGGATGCCGAAGCTGACCCGCCGCAGCCATCCCGTCCGCCTGGCGTTGCGGCATTCGTTGGCGACGATTCCGAAGAACCAAGCCCGGGCGCGCCCTGGGCCCTCCAGACGCTTCAACTTCCGCCACGCGATGACCGACGATTCCTGCACGACATCCTCCGCGAGCTCTGGGTCGTGGAGCAGCGCGCAGGCAAGGCGGTAGCCCGGCTGCACGAGCGGCCCGATCAGGTCGCTGAACGACAGGTCGGTCATCGTGCGTGATGACCTGTCCGGTTCGCCTGCCACTCTCTCCACAGTGTGTGCTCGATCTCCTTGACTGTTCACGTGGCCGGCAAGGTGTTTTGGGACATGCCGTTACCAATGAAGGACGGCATGCGTCCTTTTCTCAGGATGAAGCGCTGGCTCGCGATCGCGATGGTGCTTGGCGCCGCCTGCGGATCAACGGGCGGCGGG
>DATEHC010000065.1:0-15494 GCA_035279785.1 Candidatus Dormiibacterota bacterium | reverse complement strand
GAATCGCGCGGCCTTGTCGGCCGAGTCGTTGAACAGCACGCCGCCTTTTTGCATCGGCTGGTTCGCGACGACGCCCACCGGCATACCGTCGAGCCGTGCGAAGCCGGTCAGCAGCTCGCGCGCAAACAGCTTCTTGATCTCGAGCCAGCTGCCCTCATCGACGATCGCGTCGATGACCTTGCGCATGTCGTAGCCGCGGTTGGGCTCGCTCGGGATGAGTTCCTGGATCGGCTTCGCGCCATCTCGGGGCGACTTGGCCGCGCACGTCGCGGATTTCTCGCCTGATCGCTGCGGCATGTAGCGGAAGTAGGCCTTCGCGAACTCGATCGCCTCGCGATCGTCGGCGACCAGTGCATCGCCGAGGCCGCTGTCGGTGTTGTGCATACGCGCGCCGCCGAGCTCTTCGAGCGTCACCTTCTCGCCGACGACGACCTCGACCATGCGCGGCGATCCGAGGTACATCGACGCGTTGCCCTCGACCATGATCACGACATCGCAAAAAGCCGGGATGTAGGCGCCGCCCGCGGCCGACGGGCCGAACAGCATGCAGATCTGCGGAACAAGCCCCGAGAGTCGGACCTCGTTGTAGAAGATGCGGCCGGCGTGCCGGCGTCCGGGAAACATCTCGATCTGATCGGTGATGCGCGCGCCGGCGGAGTCGACGAGGTAGAAGAGCGGCACGCGAATTCGCTCCGCGGTCTCCTGGATGCGGACGATCTTCTCCACCGTCCGCGCGCCCCAGCTTCCGGCTTTGACGGTCGGGTCGTTCGCCATCACGGCAACCTGCCGGCCTTCGATCGCACCGAGGCCGGTCACGACTCCGTCGGCGGGCAGATCCTCGGCGAGCGCGTTCGCGAACAGGCCGTCCTCGATGAACGAGCCCGCATCGAGGAGGAGGTCGAGCCTCTCGCGCGCGGTCAGCTTGTGCTGCTCACGGAGCTTGGGGAGGTAGCGGGTGCCTCCCTTGCGAGCCTTGTCCCGGAGCTCGCGAGAACGCTCTGTCACTGCCCCTTGAAGTCCGGCTCGCGCTTCTCGAAGAAGGCCTTGATCCCTTCGCGCGAGTCCTCGGTTGCCGAGACGAGAAGGAACTGGCCGTGCAGATAGTGCAGGGCTGCGCGAAAGTCCATGTCCTGCTGCCGGTAGAAGGAGTCGCGCCCGAGGCGCATGGCCACCGGGGATTTCTTGGCGAGCTCGGTGGCGATGCCGTCGACGGCGGAGTCGAGCTGCTCGGTCGTGACGACGTGGTTCACCACGCCAACCGCGTGCAGCTGCGCCGCGGTCCAGCGCCGCCCGAGCATCTCCATCTCGAGCAGCACGTGGCGCGGAACGCTGCGGGTGAGGATCGCCTGGATCATCATCGGCCAGATCCCGACGTTGATCTCGGGCGTGCCGAATGTGGCCGCGTCGACGGCGACCAGGATGTCGCAAGAGCACGCGAGGCCGAAGCCGCCGGCCAGGGCGTGCCCGTTGATGCGCCCCACGATCGGTTTGCCGAGCTCCGACATCAGCAGGAACAGGTCGACGAAGAGGTCGCGGCTGCGGAACTTCTCGATCGATGAGCGGTCGCCGTCGAAGCTCGACAGGTCGGCGCCGGCGCAGAACACCTTGCCGGCGCCTGTGAGCACGACGGTGCGGACGTCGGCCTCGTCCTTGCACCATCGAAATGCGGCGGCGAGGTCCCGCAGCATCGTCGCGGAGAGAGGGTTGCGCTGCTCCGGATTGTTGAGGGTGACCGTCGCCACATGCCCGCGCGACGCGACCTCGACCAGCTCGAGTCGGGGCGCATCGGTCACGCGCTTAGCCTAAAACTCCCAGCGCTATGGCGAGCCCGACGAGGACCAGCACGCCGCCACCGATCTCCTCGCTCCAGGCTTCGACGCGCTTGCCCACGCGGTGGCCGAGCTCGAGGCCGAGGAGCGACATGACGATGCTCACGACGCCGAACGTGATGGCGGCGAGCACGATGTCGATGTGGTACACGGCCAGCGCGAAGCCGACCGCGAGGTTGTCGATGCTGAGGGCGAGGGCGAGTATCAGCAGGCTCTGCATGCGCAGGCTGCGCGGCATGCGGGCCTTCTGCTCGACGGCCGTCACCCGGGCCTGGATGATCGTGTAGGCGCCGGTCAGCACGAGCAGAGCCGCACCGACGTACTTCCCGTAGTGCCCGAAGAACCCGGCGACGGCCTCGCCCAGAAGCAGGCCGATGACCGGCATGAGCGCCTCGAAGAAGCCGAACGCGATGCCCACCCGAACGCGCGTCCGGACGTTGATACCGCTCAGCCCGATCCCGATCGCGCCGGCGAAGTTGCTGAGCCCGACCGAGAGGCTGACCAGAAGCAAACTGAGAAGGGCGTGCACGGCGGCTTAAGTTAGCGGACGGCCGCCAGGCTACAAAATGCCGCCAGGCGGGATCGTGTTAGGCGATATGACCGCACTCCTTAACAAAAATACTTTGCCTGCCCCATTTGCGGTCCGCAGAATTGCACCGAACCTGCCAGTGATCCTGTCACCCAAAGTTAGGCTCACAATCGCTTAAACCAAACAGCCCGCCCGCCATAGAAAGAGATGAAGGTCAAGTCCCGCGATACATTCGCGACTTCGTCCGCGAACAATCACGACTCCGATCTCGACAAGCCCATATTCACTTTGAGCGTGGCGTCGGAGATCCTGGAAGTGCATCCGCGGACGCTGATGATGTACGAGCACTTGAGCATGATTTCACCCAAACGCACCGTTACGAATCGCAGGCGCTATTCCCGCCGAGATGTGTTGAAGCTGCAGGCGATTCAAACCCTTACGCGAGAGCACCACGTGAATCTCGCTGGAGTTCGCTACATCCTCGCGCTTCTGAAAAGGCTTCAGAACGCGGGGGTAGAACCCCCGGAAGACCTGAAGAGCCTGGACGTGACGCAACTCGACGTATGAGCACAAACCTGGTTTGAAGGAAAGGCAGCAAAGAGGCAAATGTCAAAGAAGAGACGGCGTCTAGAGATCAAGGTCGACCCGATCCCCGCGATGTATATGGAGGAAACGGCCTCCTGCCCCGTCTGCGGCCGCGACGCGCAGGCGATCGGGCGAAGGCACGTTCAGATCGTGTTTCGCTGCGACGGCTGCAAGGTCGTCTTCAAGCGCAACCGGCACTGGCCGTACATCTACTAGCGCCGGGTCCTCGGCCAGCGCCTCTCGAGCAAATCGAGCCCGTAGGACAGCAAGCCGATTCGGGGCGCGCCGAGCAGCTGCCACGCGCGGCCAAGTCCGATGGCATATGCAGCGAGGATGATTTCGAGGAGCCCTGACAGGGCCGATGCGCTCGCGGAGTGCTTCCACAGCACGAGCCCGAGAAAGACCTCGGTCGCGTAGATGGCGGCGCTCGCCAGAAACAGAATCACGCCGCGCACCGTCTCAATGACGTTTCCAACCGGCGGCCGCACCCTGAGGAGCAGGCCGAGCAGCTGCAACGACGAGACGCCTCCGACGACCGTGACGACCGCGCCGAGGATGATGCTCGGGATCAGACTGGCCATCGAGATGAAGAACACGTTCGCGAGGGCGGAGAACGCGCTCACGGCCTGTGCCTGTCGTCTGGGATCGGCCTTGTCTCCGAACACGCGCTCGGGCGAGATCGAAACACCGACGAAAAGCAAACCGATAAGCGCGGCACTTGCGCCTGCGCTGGCGACCAGGAAGGTCTGGTAGGCAGCCGGGACCATCAGGGCGCAAGTTTGAGGCCTCCGGCTGCGTACCCTTGATAGGGGGATGAGGCGCTCAGCCGGGCGTACGGCTCTTTACGGCGTTCTCGCGGGATTGGCGATGGCAGCGGTCGCAGAAGCCGTTCGCCCGCGTGGCGGGTCATCGCTGCTCCTCGACTGGGACGAGGTCCGGCGCGCGGCCCTGGCGCGCATGGAGAACGCCGGTGAGCCACCCGCCAGGCTGGCCACCGCCGCGACGCGCTATCGCCAGCTGGCGGACAAGCTCGAGAAGCCGCTGCTCGATTTCGTCGGCCCGCTGCCCAAGGGTGTGACGCTGCCGCCTTTCGTCGCGCTCGACCGCGAAGGCTGGCTCGACCTCAACCTCGACATCTTTCGCCGCGTGGTCGACCCGGTGCTCGAAAGCGGGCGCATGCCGAACTCACTGCTCGTCGAGGCGGGCCGCGCCGGCGTCAACCGCTACGTGGGCTACATCCTGGCCTTCATCGGAAGGCGCGTTCTCGGCCAGTACGACCCTCAGCTCCTGGGCGCGGAACCGATCGGGGGAGAGGGGTTGTACCTCGTCGAGACAAACGTCGCGGACTGGGAGCGGCAGGCCGACCTTCCGGCGGAAGACCTCCGTCGCTGGCTGATCCTGCACGAGATGACGCACGCGTGGCAGTTCGCCGCGCATCCCTGGCTGCGGCGCTACATGGAGGAGTCGGTCATGACGCTGATCGACGCCGTCACGCGCAAGGGCCCGGCGGTCACGCGCTTCGCCGCCTTCGCCGGGGTCCTGCCGGGGCAGTGGCGCGTCATGCGCGAGGTGCAGGGCACGATGTCGGTCGTCGAGGGCTACAGCAACCTCGTGATGAACCGGCTGGGCGTCCGGCTGCTCCCTGGATTCGAGCGACTCGAAAAGGCCTACCGCGATCGGAGCAGTGGCAAGAGCGCGTTCGAGGTTCTCGTGTGGAAGTTGACCGGCCTCGATCTGAAGCTGCAGCAATACAAGAGTGGCGAGGCGTTCTGCCAGGCGGTGTTCGACAGGTACGGCCTCACCGTTCTGAATCGCGTGTGGGATGGCCCGGAGATGATGCCCAGCCTGCGCGAGCTGCGCGACCCGGACGAATGGCATCGTCGGGTCGACACGAAGCCCGTCGAGCGCCGAAAGACTTCGTAAGCGGGGCAGCTCCTCGCACGGATAGTCGCGACTATCCGTGCATCCGGCCGACGAAAACCGCTGATAGTCCGGACTATCCGGGGGTCAGGGGTCAGCGGTCGGGGTCTTCTAGTCCCTCAGCTCTTCCTGCGCGGTCTCTTCGCTGATCGGCATCACCGCGACGGGGAGATCGGAGATGTCGAAGTAGCGCACCGCCTTGTTCATGCGCTTGGCGATTCCGACCTGCACCTTCACCCCCAGCGATAGCCGGCCGAAGACCCAGACCTCGTCGCTGCGCGCGAGCAGGTTGTTCATGGCCTCGCGCACCACGTCCTTGGACACCGTGTGCATCAGGTAGTAGTCGAACAGCATGAACGGGCTGATCGGGACCATCCCCGAGTCGAGAACGAACTTCTGGATGTGGGCGCGCCAGTAAAAGCTCTTGTTGGACATCGCGACGTAGACGATGCGCTTGGGATGGCGGAGCGTTTCTTCGGCCTGGTCGCGCGCGCTCGGCTTTGTGGTGGGCTGAAAAATCCGCTCGAGGATGTCTTCGGCGGCCTTGCCGGTGATCGCCATCTAATGCCTTTTCCCCAACTCGAAGTTCGAAAGTTAAGCGGCGGCTATCGTATCAGTCGTGCCCGCGGGCTCCCTTTTCGACCTCTCCGGGCGCGTCGCGCTCGTCACTGGAGCCAGCCGCGGGATCGGGAGCGCGATCGCCGAGATCCTCGCCGAGCACGGTGCGACCGTCGTGCTGTCGAGCCGCAAGCAGGCCGACCTCGACACCGAGGCGGAGCGCATCAACGCGAGGTACCCGGAGAAGGCGCTCGCGATCGCGGCGCACGCGGGGCGGCCCGAGGACTTGCAGCGCCTGGTCCAGGCCGTCATCGAGCGGTTCGCCCGCATCGACATCCTGGTCAACAACGCGGCCACGAACCCCTACATGGGGCCGGTCATAAGCGCCGAGCTCGCGGCGTGGGACAAGACGTTCGAGGTCAACCTCCGCGGCGTGTTCGTGCTCACGAAGCTCGTCTACGAGGCTTCGATGGAGGCGCATGGAGGCGCGGTCGTCAACGTTGCGAGCATCGGCGGCCTGCGGCCGGGCGTCGGCCTTGGCGTCTACAACGTCACCAAGGCCGGCGTGATCATGCTTTCGCGGCAGCTGGCCCGAGAGCTGGGCGGAAAAGTGCGCGTGAACGCGGTCGCTCCCGGGGTGATCAAGACGCGCTTCGCCGAGGCCCTGTGGGGCAACGAGCAGATCCTCGACCGGGTGCTTGCGAACAATCCGATGGGCCGCATCGGAACGCCCGAAGAGGTGGCGTCGGCGGTGCTTTTCCTGGTCTCGGACGCCGCGAGCTACGTCAACGGTGAGGTGCTTGTGATCGACGGGGGCGGGGGCGGGGAGGTGTAGGAGCCGCCTCGGCTTCGCCGTTCGCCGACGCGATCTGCCGGCTGTGGATGAAATCCTCGAGCTCCTTTTCGTACTGGTAGGCGTGCCGGTCGGGCGCGTAGCGCAGGACGCGCCGCTGCTGGATGAAATCCTCGAAGGCGGCGCGGGTGTCGCGCGAAGCTCGAAAACCAAGGTGGCGTCCGGCCTTGTTCACGACAAGCGTGCGGCCCCACCGCAGCAGGTCGAGCAGCTGGGGCGACAGAAATGCGATGCGGCTGGAGCGGATCGCCAACGCCGCGAGCCCCAGCCCAACCGGCGGCAGCAGCGGCGCGTGCAGCTTGCCGGCCGAATCGAGCAGCGTCGATAGCGGCTCGTTGCCTGCGGGCGCGATGTTGTACGCGCCCCCCGGGCCGCGCTTGGTCGCCAGGACCATCGCCTCGATGCAGTCGTCGCGATGGATCAGTTGCAGCGGGGGGTCGTGGCCGATCACCGTCGGCACGACCTCGAGGTCGAGGTAGCGCGCCAGCGGCTGCGGCTCGTCCGGGTTGAGGCTGTTGGCGAAGCGCAGCGCAAGGATCGTGATGCTCGGGTTGCGTACCGCGAAGTCGCTGACGTACGACTCGACCTCGACGATGTCGCGCACGAACTGGTGCTTGGAGTTGCTGTCGAGGCGGTGATCCTCGCGCAGCGCCGGCGGCAAATCGAAGCGCGAGCCGTAGACGTGCCCCGATGACTTGAGCACGAACCGGCGCACCGGACTTCCCTCGCCCGCGCAGCCGGCCAGGAGGTTGAGCGTGCCGATAACGTTCATCTCGTGGGCGCGCGCCGGGTCCATGTCGAATGAGTCGATTCGGGTCAGCGTGTGCACGACGGTGTCAATGCCGACCGCGCGCACGAGCTTGCCGATGAGGGAGTGGCGGATGTCGAGCTTCAGGTAATCGGCGCGGCCGAGGTCGTAGCGAGGCTCGCGGATGTCGATGCCGATCACCTCGGCGACGTCGGGATCTTCGACCAGCCTCTGCACGACGAGCGCGCCCCACCACCGCGCGACGCCCGTGACCAGGATTCGTCGCTTCCTTGGCACGAGGTCTCAGTCTAGAGTGGCCCCCAATGACGGACCGGTTGCGCGTGGCGGTTCTCGGGCCTGGGGGAGTCGGCGGCCTCATGGCCGCGCTGCTCGCCCGGTCGGGTGACTCGGTTTTGGTTCTTGCCGGCGATTCGACTGCACAGGAGATCGAATCGCGCGGCATCCAGGTCGAGAGCCGGCGATTTGGCGACTTCACCGCGACTCCCAGGGCTGCGACCCACCTCTCCGAACCGGTGGATGCCGTGCTCGTCGCCGTCAAGGCGACGCACCTCGAGGAGGCCGCAAAGCGAGTGCCTCCTGCCGCTCTTGGCGACGCGATCGTCGTCCCGTTCCTCAATGGGCTCGACCACGTCGACGTTCTGCGCCGAATCTACGGCGTGGACCGCGTCGTCCCGGCGACGATGCGCATCGAGAGCGCGAGGATCGGACCGGGCGTGATCCGCCACACGAGCGCCCTCGCTGGGATCGAGATCGGGTCGAAGGGTGCAGCTGTCGCCGAGCGGCTGCGTGCCGCAGGCTTCGACGTGAAGATCCGCGACGACGAGAAGCCCATGTTGTGGGAGAAGTTCGTGTTCCTCGCGCCCATGGCTCTGCTGACCACGGAGGCGCGAGCCAACGTCGGAGTGATCCGCGCCGATCGGCGCGCAGACCTCGTCGCGCTTTTCCACGAGGTGAGCGACGTCGCGCGGGCCGAGGGCGTGGCCATCGACCCTGCCTCGGTTCTGCGCTTCTTCGACGCGATACCTCCCTCGATGGAAACCTCGATGCAGCGGGATCAGGCCACCGGACGTCCCCTCGAAATCGACGCTCTCGGCCATTCGGTTCTCCGGCGGGCGGCGAAGGCCGGCGTCAAGGTTCCGGTGACCACGAGGCTCGTCGAGCGGATCGAGTCCCGAAGCGCTAGTAGGTCCGCTTGATCACGTCGCGCTCCATGAGCGCGACGCTCTTCGACACCACTTCGAGCAGCGGCGATTTCGCCTGGCGCAGCGCGAACTCGAGCTGTCGGAGCAGCGAGTAGAGCGCCTTCATCGCCTTGATGGCGTCGCCGATGTCGACGTTTGGCGGCAGCGGGATGCGGTCCAGCGGCTCCGCCGACGCCCAGCGATACGCGAAATCGATGTAGTCATGCGAAGGCTGCCGCAGGTTGGGCTCGTCCAGGTCCTTCTCCATGTCGGCGAAACGGAAGTACAGAGAGCGGACCAGCCGAGCGGTCTGCGCGATCGCGTGCGTCGGGTAGCGGCGATGCCCGCGCGCCTCGCGGTCGCGCCCCCTTTCCCTGTCCTCGGCGGCGAGCATCACGATCACGGCGCACAGCTCCTCAGGTGTGAGGCCCTCGAACCACCCGAGCCACACGGCCTCGGCGACGAGAATCGTGTTCTCGCCGTAGACGCGCGCCGCGAAGAGTCCCTTGTCGGTGGGCTTGTCGTGCGCCAGGAACCCGGCCTCGGTAAGGATGCGCGACAGGCGTCGCAGCTTGCGCGGGTACTCGTCCATCTGGCCGCTGACCTCTCGCTGGCTACCCTCGAGCTCCTGCTGGAGCGTGCGGATTTCGGCGTAGCGGTGCAGGAGCTCGCCGAAACGCGGCGAGCGGACGAGCTTGAGCTTGCGCTGCCGCTCGAGCAGGCCCTTGGCCTCGACCTCGAGCCGGTGCACGATCCGCGAGGAGTGAGACGGTGCGCGGCCGCGGCGACCGCGCTGCCTTCCGCCCGACTCGCGGCGCAGGCGGCGCAGCTCGATACGGATCGAACGCCGGCGGTCCTCGAGCTTGAAGTACTGGGCGACATCGTCGATGGAGACGTCCGGCTCCTCCCACGTGCTGCGCGCATCGGCGAGCTGCTCGCGCACGTTTTTCAAGCGCTCGTCCGCCTCGGAGGCGGCGAGGCGCTTTTGGAACTGGCCGAACGAGCGCTGCATCAGCCCCTCCGCCTCCTCGGGCGTGTAGACGCGCAGCAGGTTCAGCGCCATGTTGTAGCTCGGGAGGAACTTCGACTCGACGACCAGCGTCGGTCCCATCGCGACCTCGTAGATCGTCCCGACCTCGACGTCCCGTTCTTTGAGGATCGCGCCATGGCCGATCACGTCGATGCCACGCCGCCCCGCGCGGCCCATCAGCTGCGTCAGCTCGCCGGTGGTGAGGTTCGAGAAGTTGACGCCGTCGAACTTCGTGAACGATGACACGACCACACCGCGAGCCGGCATGTTGATCCCGAGCGCAAGAGTCTCGGTCGCGAACACCACCTTTATCAGCCCGCGCTGGAAGAGCTGCTCGACCATCTCCTTGTGGTAGGGCAGCAGCCCCGCGTGGTGCTCCGCCAGCCCGCGCCGCAACAGCCGCGCATCGGCCATGCGCTTGAACAGCGCCTCCTCGTCCTTGTCGGTGAGCGTCGCCAGGCGTTCGGCGACGACGCTGTCGATCGCCTGCTTCTCCTCGGCGGTCGTGAGGTCGAGGTCGTGGTAGGCGCAGCGCTGCAGGGCTTCGCGGCAGCCGCGCCTGGAGAAAATGAAATAGATCGCGGGCAGCATCTCGAAGCGCCTGAGCTCTTCGATGACGTGAAGCAGGTCGTTCGAGGGAAGACCGCGGTATGAGCCGATCCGGTAGGAGGCCTCCTCTTCCTGCGACGCCTTTGCCCAGGTCCGCTGGTCGATTCCGCCGTCCGGCTTGAACAGCGGATAGAACCGGTTGTTGATCGCCAGCCACATCTTCAGCTCGACCGGCCGGACGTCATGGAAGACCGTCTCCATGCCGCCGCGGTTCTCCGCCATCCAGTCGGCGATCTCACGGTAGTTGCCGATGGTCGCGGAAAGGCCGACGAGCTTGATCGCGGGCGGGGCCTAGATGACGATCTCCTCCCACACCGATCCGCGCGGGAAGTCGTCGATGTAGTGCACCTCGTCTAGGACCACGTAGCGCACGAGGTCCAGCCGCCCGGGGTCTTCGTAGATGAGGTTGCGCAGGATCTCGGTGGTCATCACGACCACCGGTGCGTCGTCGTTGATGGTGTTCTCGCCAGTGACCAGGCCGACCATCGATTCGCCATAGGCGCGGACGAAGTCGTGGAACTTCTGATTGCTCAGAGCCTTCAGCGGAGTCGTGTACAGGACCTTCGCGCCCTCGCGCAGCGCCCGGAAGATCGCGTACTCGGCGACGATCGTCTTGCCGCTGGACGTGGGCGACGCCACCAACACGCCGCCCCGGCCGGCGTCGAGCTTCTCGATCGCCTCACGCTGAAATGCGTCGAGACCGAAGGGCAGCGATTCTTCGAACTCGTCCACCAGCGAAGGCGGTGTGCCCGCCCGTGGGGCGGTCACAGTTGCACCAGCTCGGTCGTGACGTCGCTCACGATCGCGCCGTCGCAGTGCGCTTCGATATACGACAGCGCCGCCGCCAGAACGCGGTCTGCCTGGCGGCCGTCGCCGCTCACCGTGGCGACCACCAGCTCGGCCAGCTGCCAGCGGTCCAGCTCGCCGACTTCCGCCGCGGCGACCTTCAATTCCTGCCGCAAACGGCGCAAGAGTCCGCTCACGACCTGTCGTTTCGATTTCAGGGAACCGGACTCCGGGAGGTGGAGGACCACCCTTGCAACCCCTATCGCTACTTTGGCGGCCATTGAACTTCTTTTTTGACCCCTTGACACAACTCTTCATAATCATCGCGGGGAATCGCAAGCGCCCGGATGGCCCACAGCAGGGACGCAGGGCGAACGAACCGGGAGGTCAATAGATGAGCCGAGACGAGGAAGCCGCGGAACCAGGGTTTGCACAATTCGAGAGGTTTCTCGAGGAGTGGTCCAGGCGTGACTTCCTGAGACGATCGGGCGGCGCCGCCGCCTTCCTGGCTTTCAGCGGTGGCGTGATGGCGTTTCTCGAGGCGTGCGCCGGCAACGGCAACAGCAACTCGGGTGGCACCACGGCCAAGAAGGGTGGCCATGTCGTCGAGGGCAACTTCACAGACGTCCGCACGTTCAACTCGATGCTGAGCAGCGACACCGCCTCGAACCAGGTCATCGGCCTCATGTTCGACGGACTGACCAATCAGAAGAAGGACGGGACGATCATTCCCGCCCTCGCCGAGAGTTGGAAGTCCTCAAGCGATGGACTGACCTACACGTTCAAGCTGCGCTCCGGCCTGAAGTGGTCAGACGGCCAGTCGCTCACGTCCGACGATGTGAAGTTCACATACGCCCTCGCCTACGACCCCGCCTACAAGGACTTCGCTTCGCCGCGCCGCGGCGACCTGTCCAAGTACATCAAGAGCATCGACACGCCCGATCCGCAGACGGTTGTCGTCACGACGACCCAGGTGTTCGCGCCGTTCCTCGCGAGTCACGGCAACTACGGCATCCTGCCCAAGCACGTGCTCGGGAGCATGGACGCCAAAGCTTTGAACACCGCCGTCTTCAACAACGGACCCACCGTGACGAACGGGGCGTTCAAGTTCGTGAGCTGGCAGAAGGGCCAGCAGGTGACGATGGCCAGAAACGACAACTACTGGGCCGGCGCGCCGTACCTGGACCAGTGGATCTACAAGGTCCTGCCGGATTCGGTCGCGGTGACCAACCAGCTGAAGACCGGTGAGATCGACATCGGCCCGATCGACCCCGGCCAGTTCGACTCGCTGACTGGTGTTTCGACGGTTGCGAGATCCGAGTTTCCAATCCCGAGCTTCAACTTCTACGCGTACCAGCTCGACCCGAGCAAGCCGGCAGGCCCGCTATTCCAGGACAAAGCGGTCCGTCAGGCGCTCATCTATGCGCTCGACCGCAACGCGATGAACCAGGCGATCTACTTCGGCCACGCGACGGCGGCGGATTCGGTTGAGCCTCCGACCTCTTGGGCGTACAAGGCCAAGCCGCAGGTCCTCTACAACTTCGACAAGTCCAAGGCCGAGTCCATGCTCGACGCGGCCGGCTGGACGAAGGGCTCGGACGGCATCCGGGCCAAGAACGGCCAGAAGCTCAAGTTCACGATGATCACCAACGCCGGAAACAAGCAGCGCGAGTCGACTCTTACCTATATGCAGCAGGCCTGGAGCGCGATCGGTGTCGCGGCGACGCCGTCCCTGATCCAGTTCCCACAGCTGGTCAGCCAGATCGTCGACATCCGCACGTTCGACATGTTCCTGGTCGGGTTCAACTGGTCGGTCGACCCAGACGAGTCGCCGCTGTTCCACTCGCGCAACACCGCGCCAGGCGGCTTCAACGGCGCCTTCTTCAAGAACGACCAGGTCGACTCGATCCTTGACCAGGCCCTTGTGACGCTCGACCAGAGCAAGCGGAAGCAGCTCTACTACCAGTTCCAGGACATCATGTCCGACCAGGTCCCCGCGCCGATCCTCAACTTCGCGCACGGCATCTGGGGCGTCAACACGCGCGTCCAGGGAGCCGACTTCGGGCCGTTCAACCAGTTCGGATTGCGGCCGTGGAACCACAATGTCTGGGTCACCGATGGCAAGTAGCGGAGGTGTTGTAGGGACCGCCGGGTTTAACTCTTAGGAGCGCATGCTCGCCAAGTTTGTAGCCCGGCGGTTCCTGGCCTCGATCATCGTCGTGCTTGGCGTGACGGCGATCACGCTCGCCCTGATGAAGACCACGAGCGGCTCGTACGTGCCTGGGATCGACCTCAACCCGTCACTCCGGCCGGAGGACATCGCCCGGCTTCGGGCTGACCTCGGCCTCGATCGCCCCGGCTGGCAGTGGTACATGACGTGGATCTGGGGCGTGCTTCACGGCGACTTCGGCCACTCGATGATCGACGGCAGCACCGTCTGGAGCCACATCGCCGACCGGCTGCCCAACACGATCGAGCTGACAGGCACCGCCATCGTGATCGGCGTACTGATCGCGATCCCGGTCGGCATCGTCGGCGCCCTCCGCCACGGCAGCAAGACCGACCACACGATGACCGTGGTTTCGGTGGCGGGTTTCGCCGTGCCGCAGTTCTGGATGGGGTTGCTCCTGATCCTCGTCTTCTCGGTCACCCTCGAGCAGCATGGACTTCCGTGGCTGCCCTCGAGCGGCGCCTACAGCGCAGTCAACGGCGGTGACCTGTTCGACCGGATCGAGCACCTGATCCTTCCGGCCACTGTGCTGTCGTTCTTCTATATCTCGACCTGGTCGCGCTTCATCCGTTCGAGCATGCTCGAGGTGCTTTCGCAGGATTACATCCGCACCGCCCGGGCCAAGGGAATGAGCGAGCGGCGGGTCGTTTACCTCCACGGGCTGCGCAACGCGCTGATCCCGCTCATCACGCTAATCGGCCTCGAGCTTCCAGGGCTCGTGAGCGGAGGCCTGGTCGTCGAAGTCGTGTTCGGATGGCCGGGCATCGGCAAGCTCGCGTTCGAGCGCGCGCTCCAGTACGACTACACCACCGTCATGGGTGTGACGTTCTTCGCCACGCTGCTGGTGATCGCCGGGAACCTGCTCGCCGACCTCCTCTACGGCGTGCTTGACCCCAGGATCCGCTACGGATGAAAGCTCTGTGATCGGTCCCAGCCGCGTTGCGGAGCTGGACATGCCCGGTGCGGCACTCGAGACGGGTGCTGGGCGTCCTGCCCAGAGCTACTGGAACGAGTCCTGGGAGAGGCTCCGCGCCAATCCGATCGGAATGATCGCCGGCGTGCTGATCCTCATTTTTGCGGTGATCGCGATCCTGGCGCCACTGTTCTCGGCCGTGCTCACGCATTTCGAGCCGCAGAGCGTCGACCTTTCCGCAACCTTCAAGGCGCCCGGAGGTAGCCATCTACTCGGCACCGACGAGCTCGGCCGCGACACGCTGACGCGCCTGATCTGGGGCGGGCGCGTCACCCTGGGCGTGGCCTTCCTGACGGTCGGCATCGCGCTCACGGTCGGCACCGCGTTCGGCATGGCCGCGGGCTACTACGGCGGCTGGATCGACGACGTGCTGATGCGCGTGGTCGACACGGTCCTGGCGATCCCGGCGATCTTCCTCTTCATCCTCATGTCGATCCTCATCCACCCGACACCCATCACATTGGCGGCGATCATCGCATCGGTCGGATGGGGCAGCGTCGCGCGGCTGGTGCGCGGCGAGGTGCTGTCGGTCAAGCAGCGAGACTTCATCCTTGCGACCCGCTCCATCGGCGCGCGTGACTTCCGCTTGATGCTCCGCCATTTGCTACCGAACGTGCTGCCGGTGCTGATCGTCGCGGCGAGCCTGGGCGTCGGCCAGATCATCCTGATCGAAGCGGCGCTAGATTTCCTTGGCCTGGGCATCCAGCCTCCGACCGCCAGCTGGGGCAACATGCTGACCAACGCGGAAAGCTACTTCTATCACTCCGCCTGGCTGGTCTACTTCCCCGGCGTCATGATCTTCGTGACCGTGCTCGCGTCGAACGTGTTCGGCAACGCGATTCGGGACGCGTTCGACCCGCGATTGAAAACCTGAGGTGACCGAGGCCCTACTCGACGTCAAGGACCTTCACACCGTGTTCAAGACCAAAGACGGGTTGGTCAAGGCGGTGGACGGCGTCTCGTTCGAGCTGTATCCAGGCGAGACGCTTGGCATCGTGGGCGAGTCGGGGTGCGGCAAGTCCGTGACCGCGCTGAGCATCATGCGTCTGCAGCGACCGGGAAAGATCGTCGGCGGCAGCGTGAGGTTCAAGGGCCACGACCTGACCAAGAACACCGAGGAGGAGATGCGCGAGGTCCGCGGAAAGGAGATAGCGATGATCTTCCAGGACCCGATGACCTCGCTCAACCCCGTGTATCGCACGGGCTGGCAGGTGGCGGAGCCGCTCCGGCTGCACCACGGCTGGGACGCGAGGAAATCGCTGACGTCGGCGGTCAGCATGCTCGGCCGGGTCGGCATCCCGTCGCCCGCGGAGCGTGCGCGCGATTACCCCCATCAGTTCTCGGGCGGCATGCGGCAGCGCGTGATGATCGCGATGGGCCTGACCACCACTCCGGCCGTGCTCATCGCCGACGAGCCGACGACCGCGCTCGACGTGACGATCCAGGCGCAGATCCTCGACCTGCTCCGCCACGTCAACCGCGAGTTCGGCACGGCGACGATGCTGATCACACACAACCTCGGGGTCGTCGCCGGCATGTGTCAGCGCGTCGTGGTGATGTACGCCGGGCGCATTGTCGAGACTGGTCCGACCACCGACGTGTTCGCCCATCCCAAGCACCCGTACACGTGGTCGCTTCTGCG
>DATEHC010000064.1:0-5639 GCA_035279785.1 Candidatus Dormiibacterota bacterium | reverse complement strand
AGCCGGGGGAAGGGGGCGTCACCACGGTCGGTGCAATCGTCTGCGGCCGGGCCGGTATGGGAGGAGCCCAGGTCGCCGCCACGCCGGCCGTCTGGTTGGTCGGAGCGGCGGGTCGGACGGGAGGCGCGGACTTCTTGCCCTTCCGGCGCCGGCGTGTCCTCAGGTAGAGGACCGCGGCGACGATCGCCGCCAAGGCAAGAATGATGTCTGCGTATGTAGTGGACATGCGGTGGGGAGCCTCCCTCTCGCCTACTCGGGCATTGGATCTACGTAACGCTGAAGTATGCCATCGGGGTCACGAAGTTCCATGCGGCATGGCCCCGTTTTCGATCACCAGCCGGCCAGAGGCGACGCCCGGAACGGTGATGTCCGCCTCCAGCGAGTGGGCGCCCGGCCCCAACGCCTGCCCGGTCACCACGTGAACGGTGAGCGGCCGGCCCAGCGGCAGGTCGAGGCGTCGAGGAAGGGGAGCCAGTCCGGCATTTGACTCGATCTGGAGCTGGTGGCCGGTGATGGAGACGCCGTCGAGGCGCAGCCCGGTCATCGCCACGAGGACCGCCGGGCGCGTGCGGTTGTCGAGCGTGATGCTGAACCCGTGTTCCTCGGGCCGGAGGCTCTGCAGGTCGGCGAGCCTTTCGGCCAGGTAGCGGGGAATCTCGGGGCGCAGGGCGACTGCGGCTGTGGTCGATGCCACCGTGAAGTCGAACTCCACCTCGTCGACCGCCTCGCCCGCGATCGAAAGCGTCGCGGCCAGCCGGTACTCACCCTCCGCCTGAAGCGGAAGGCTGAGCGTGGTCACGCTGACCGCGGGCTCGAGCGCAGTCGGCACCTCGAGCTCGACAGTTCCGGAGTACGACTTCTTCTGGACTACGTCGCGCATGCGGTCGAGGCCGCGCGCTCCCGCCGCCCTTTCGCGATACACGGACCAGCGAACGGTGCCGCGACCCGCGACCTGTGGATCGTCGTTGACGACGACCAGTCGCGCGGCGAATGGAGTCCGCGGGTCCTGCGTGAAGCCAAACGGCCTGGCCGGCACGAAGCCGAGCGGGTCGACGATAAGACGCGTCGGCTTGAACGCGTCCGCGAGCGCGTCGAGCGCGAGCTTGGGCCGCCGCGCGCCATCCAGCAGTCCGGCGCCGATCCCGGGAAAAGGATCGACGAGATGAAACGCGAATGCGCCCCAGCACGGCTCGAACTTGCGAGTGCGCATGTGCTCGGCCGCGTAGCGCACCAGGGCGGCCTGGTATGCCTGCGACTCCTCCACGTAGTCCTCGAGGGTGTGGTGGGCGGACGGCAGGCCGACCCCGCGTTCGGCCCAGTTGACGTACTGAAAACCGGAGTGGCGCCAGGCGGGTTCGTCGTCGGCGACCGGCCAGCGTGCCTCGATGCGATCCCACGCCCGCGAATCGACCGAGGGCAGTGACTGCGCTCCGAACGCGCTCACCATCAGCGGCTCGACGTGTGCGATGTCGGCCCACGAGCCCGCACCCCAACCCTGCGTGACATGCAGGTCGACGTCGCCCGACGCCGCGATCGAAGGTCGCGTCGGGTCGAGATGGTCGAACCCAGCCTTCAGGTCCTGATCGATGGAGTGGTTCTGTCGCACCGAGTGAACCTCGCCGAGATCGAAGTTCGTCGACAGCCACGGCGGCGCGTCGTGCGCGATCCACAGGGCAATCGAAGGGTGGTTGCGTAGCGCGGTCACCATCTCGACCTGCTGCGCCTTCGCGTTCGATTCGAAGAAACGCGCCTCGTCGCCACGCGCGTGGTAGACGTAGGTCCCGCTTAGCGGCAGGTCCTGGAACACGAGCATGCCCGCCTCGTCCGCCTGCCGGTAGAACTCCGGCGGCAGAACATTGGCGATGACCCGTAGCGCGTCGACATTCACTTTCTTGGCAGTCGCTATGTCGGCGGCAAAGACTTCGGCGTTCAGCTCATCGAGGCGATAGGCGGGTGCGTAGCACGCGCCGCGCAGAAACATCGCACGGCCGTTGACGGCGAAGCTCCAACGCCGCGGTCCGATGTCCCAGGCGAGCTGGCGAAACCCGAACGAGTCATCGACCCGCGATGACTCAGCGCCCTCGGCGTGGGCGACGATCTCGGCGCGGTAGAGCGGCTGCTCACCGAATCGCCACGGCTCCCATCGCCGCGCGCCCGGCAGGGCGAGACGCATCGTCACCGTCTGCTCGCCGCCGCCGCCGAGGCGAACTTCGCGCTGCAGTCGGAGCGGCTCGCGGCCAGGCGCCTGCACCGTCAGCTCGACGTCACCGTCCATCTGCCGGCCGTCCAGGTTGCGCAGCCGCGCCTCGACCTCGAGTCGTCCATCGCCCGCCTCGAACGTCGGCGTGAGCCGGATCCAGTCGACCGCGATGGCGCCCAGATACTCGAGCTGGACGGGCCGCCACAACCCGAGTGGAACCTCGAGCGCGTAGGGGTCGGGAAGGCTGCCGTACGCGGATGCCGGATACGGCTTCAGGTCGCCGTCGTTGAAGAGTCCGAGGATGTGCCGTTTCTTTTCGGGCTCGGGCTCGACCGGCGACTCGCAACAGATCACGAGCAGGTTCTCGGGCTTCAGGTACGGCGTGAGGTCGAAGCCGAACGGCGCGAAGTAGCCGTAGTGCGAACCGAGCAGCCGGCCGTTGAGCCAGACGTTCGTGGCCAGGAACGCGCCGCCGATGCGCAACACGACGCGCCCCGAGTGGTCGGGGCGCGGAAATTCCGTGCGGTACCAGACGGACTGCCGGCCTTCGCGGGCCGCGAGCTGGCGTGGCACCTCGATCGGTTTCCATCCGGTACCCCTTCCGATGGTGAGTCGCTCGGCCTCGCCCTCGCCGAGCGGCATCCACACGGCTTCCCAGCCGCTCAATTCGCGCGCGTGCACGCGCTGCGCGAGCGGCATGAACAGCGAGTCGCTCATGCCAAATGCGCCCTGCGCGTGCCCGGCGGTTTGGCGAAGGCTCCGTCGGCGGTAGCGCAGATGAGCACCGGTCGATCCATCGAGCTCGCGAATTCGTCCGATTTCGCGGAATCGACCAGCGCGAGGATGCTGCCGCCGAATCCGGCGCCCATGATGCGCGCGCCGTAACAGCCGTCGATCGCGTCAGCCCGCTCGACAAGGGCATCGACATTGGGGGTGGAGACCTCGAAGTCGTCGCGAAGGCTGCGATGCGATTCCTTCACGAGCTCACCCATTCCAACGAAGTCCCTGGCTCGCAACGCGGCGACGAACGCTCGCACGCGCGCGATCTCCGAGTCGACGTGGCGCATCCGCTTCGGGTCGCCTGACTCCGCCTCGCGCCGTCGCCGGTTGTACGGGGTGCCGGCGAGGTTGCGCTGCTCGCCGGACTCGATGACCGCGATCGCCACCTCGGCGGGAAAGGGAACCAACTCATAGTCAAGGGTCGCGCAGTCGAGCAACAGGGCGCAGCCTCTGCGGCCGAGGGCTGAGGCGAACTGGTCCATCACGCCGACCATCACGCCCGTGGCCTTCTGCTCGGCGCGCTGGCATGCAAGCGCTGCCTCCTTTCCATTCATGTCCGGTTGCAGACCGGCCGCCACCGCAACGAGCAGCGCGGCCGACGAGCTGATCCCGGCCTTGGGCGGAACCCGTGAGTCGACGTGTACGTCCTGCGGCCCCGCGCCGAGCTCCTCGCCGATGGCCTCGATGTACGCGAGCCCCCCGGGCACGTCGCTGTCCACCGACCACCGATCCGCGGCGTGACCGGTGACTTCGGTGAACCTGTCGACCGCGGCGGGAAGCACGATCCCGCCGAGGTAGTCGACGTGCTCGCCGATCAGGTTCACCCGGCCCGGAGCCCTGCCTTTCCAGCTAGAGGGCACGAAGCTCCGCGGCCGTGTCCTCGGCGCGCGCGTCGAGAATGAACGCGCCGGCGCCGAGCTCGGACCCCGCCAGGTACTTGAGCTTGTCCTTGCTGCGATTCGGCGGATAGAACTCGACGTGCAGGTGATGGTGGGCGCCGCCGCGTCCGGGCGGCCGCTGGTGCATCGCCATCACGTAGGGCAGTGGCTTCTGGAACAGGCGGTCGTACTTCTGCAGCAAGCCCTTGAGGTTCGTCGCGAAAGACAGGTCGTCCTCGCCGTCGAGGTCGGACAGGCCGCCCCGATGGTTGATGGGCGCGAGGTGCACCTCGTACGGCCAGCGCGCGAATGGCGGAACGAAGGCGATCCATCGGTCGTCGCGCAGAACCGTGTGCACGCCGTCCCTCTCACCCTCGATGACGTCGCAGTAGAGACATCGTCCGGTTTTGCGCATGTACCGCGACTCGGCCGCGAGCTCGCGCTGAAGGACGGGCGGCACAAAGGGATACGCGTAGATCTGGCCGTGAGGGTGGCTCAGCGTGACGCCGATCTCCTCTCCGCGGTTCTCGAAGACGTAGACGTATTTCACGTTGGGCAGCCGGCCGAGCTCGTCGGTGCGATCACGCCACACCGCGATGAGGTCGCGGATGTGCTCGACGCTTTGCTCGCCGAGCGATGAGTCGTGCACCGGCGTGTAGCAGACGACCTCGGCTCGGCCCTGGTCGCCCGTGTACGAGGGAAACCGGTTCTCGAAAACGACGATGTAGTAATCGGGCTCGGGGATCTCGGTCTCGGGCTTTCCGGGTCGCGTCGGGCACAGAGGGCAGTGGTCGGCGGGCGGGTGATAGGTACGGTCCTGCCGCCACGGCGCGACCGTTACCCATTCCTCGAGAAGCGGATTCCATCGCAGCTCCGACATGGTCAGCCGCCCCGCGTGTCAGTCGCCAAGCGCGCGTCTCACCGCTTCTTCCGCGGACTCGACCTTCTCGAGCCCATCGACGTCCCACGTGTCGAGGGCGAACACGCTTCGCCCGATCCTTCGCGCGTGAGCGATCTCGCTCAGAGTTCCCCATCCCCTGCCGATGGCGATCACGCTCTCGGCAGCGGTGACTATCAAGAGATTGCGACCCTGACCGAATGCGGTCGGGATCGAAACTGTCAGGTGCGGGTTGGCGCCTTCACGATCGGACTCCGACAGGATGCCAACGACGATTCCGCCTTCGCCGGCCGCGCCCTCGCTCGCGGCGCCGGACACTCCCGCGTAACCGCCATTGATGACGATCGCACCCGCCTTCGCGAGCAGGCGCCCCACCTCTTTAGCCGCGTCGAGCTGAGACGGAGTCGCGTCGCTCGCTCCACATACTGCGATGTAACGACGAGGCATCCGCGCACAAGTCTATTCGGTAGAATTTGCAACGAAGTTCAACGCCCGTGGGGCAAAGGAGGTGAGGCGGAGCTTTGGATATACCCAGTCGTGGTGCCAGCCGCCTCGTTTGCCAGCCGGGAGCTCAGGAGGAAGGCAGCTTCTAGCCTCTAGAGCTTCCATTCCGTATTCCGGCTCCTGGAGTCGGAGGCGGTAGCACTGCGAACGTAGACCGCTAGGGCCGGCGTAAGCCGGCCCTAGGCTTTTCTGCCCACTACGATTCCTCTTCGATGGCCGAGGACTTCGCGCAGCAGTTCAATCAGATCCCCGAAGGCTGGGTGTCGGCGATGGGCATGACCATCACGCACGCGACCAAGGACGAGGTCCGGTGCGAGCTCACCGTCGGGCAGCAGCATCTCCAGGGCTACGGCATCGTCCACGGCGGCGTGCACTGCGG
>DATEHC010000063.1:0-23658 GCA_035279785.1 Candidatus Dormiibacterota bacterium | reverse complement strand
TTCGCGTACCGGCTGGAGTTGTCGAGCAGGATCCACAGAAGCTGGCGCAGCGCGTCCTCGTCGCCCTCGACTCGCGCCGACTCGGTCTCGACGCCGATGTCCCTTCCGGTCTGGCGGCAGACCTCGATCAGGATCGGGCGCAGGTCGACGGGCGTGAGCTGCAGCTGCACGCCCGCGTCGGCGCGCGCGAGCGTGAGCAGGCGATCGACGAGGCGGGCCATCCGTGCGCTCTCCTGGACCACGTCGCCGGCGGCAGCCTGCCGGACCTCCGGCGCCACCTCACGGGCGGCGAGGAGTCCCGCGTTGCCCTGGATGGTCGTCAGCGGCGTGCGCAGCTCGTGCGACGCGTCGGCGACGAAACGGCGCTGCGACTCGAACGCGTCGCCCAGCTGGGCGAGCATCCCGTTGAAGCTCGCCGTGAGGCGCGCCACCTCGTCCTTGCTGCTTCGCGCCGGGAGCCGGCGGCCGAAGTCACGGGTCCGTCCGATGTCCTCCGCCGTCGACGCGACGACATTGAGCGGGCGCAGCGCTCTGCCCGCGACGAGCCAGGAAGCGAGCAATGCCGCGAGCAGTGCGGGGATCGCCGACACGATGAGGAACACGACGATTCCCGACAGGCTCGACTGCGGCACTTTCGTGGACTGCCCGGTGACCACGTATCCGGAATCGAATGCCGCCACGAACAGGCGAAATCCCGACTGGGTCGTGAATCCGGCCGCATGCGATGCCGGTGCGATCGTGGGTTCGGCGCTCGTGTACAGGAGCGCCCAGCTCGAATCGAAGACCTCGACGAAAACGTCGGTGCTGGTTCGCAGGTCCGCCGGCGCAATCGGGGTCGATGCCGTCAGCGGTCCGCCCGAGTTGAGCGATGCGACAGCCTGGTGCGCGCGGGACTTGAGGCCGTCGTCCTGGTTGGTCGAAACGCCGCGCGACAGGAGCGCGAACAGCAGCAGCCCGAAAACCAGGAGCGCCAGCGCTACGACGCCGGCACCGAACAGCGCGAGCCGGGCGCGGAGAGGCAACTACTCGTGCAGCGAGTACCCGGCGCCGCGCACCGTATGAAGAAGACCGGGCTCCCCCAGCTTGTGGCGCAGGTAGCCCACATAGACCGCGACCACGTTGTCGGTTTCGGCTTCGCCCTTCCACACCGCGTCGAGGAGCTGGTCGCGCGAAAGCACCTGCCGCGGGTGGCGGAGGAAGTGCTGGAGCAGCTCGAACTCAGTCGCCGTCAGGTCGAGCTCCCTGTCGCCACGCCAGGCGGCGCGGCTGGCGGGCTCGAGAAGCAGGTCGCCGAAGCGCAGATGATCAGGCGGGGTCGTGCGGCGGAGCAGGGCGCGTACGCGCGCCAGCAGCTCTTCGTATGCAAACGGCTTGACCAGGTAATCGTCGGCGCCAGAGTCGAGGCCGCGGACGCGCTGCTCAGTGCCGCTAAGGGCGGTAAGCATGAGGATCGGGATGGACCCGGCTGCTCGGAGCCGCCGGCAGACCGCGATGCCGTCGAGCCCCGGAAGCATCACGTCGAGCACGACCAGGTCGAAGGGCCGCTCTCTTGCGCGGCGCAGCGCCTCGTTGCCGTCGCCCGCGGACTCCACGTCGTAGCCCTCGGCGCCGAGAACGCGCGCAAGCGTCGCCGCGAGGGGCGGGTCGTCCTCCACAACCAGAATTCGGGGCACAACCAGAATTCGGGGCACCACCAGAACCCGGGAACCGCCCATCCCGCCGATTTATAAGCCCCGGATTGTGAATTTCGTAAGAGTTGGTCGATTTGGCCCGCGGCGGTTCGTCGTCTAGGTCGAGTCCAATTTCAAGGAGGAACACGATCGATGGCGAATTTTCTGTTGCTCTACAGCGGCGGCTCGGCGCCCACACCGGCGGACCGGGACAAGATCATGCAGGAGTGGGGCGGCTGGTTCGGCGCGCTCGGCGAGAAGATCGTCGACCCGGGCAACCCCGTCGCGGCGGAGCCTCGGGCCGTCGGCAACGGCTCGGCGCACAAGGTCGACGGCGTCAGCGGCTACTCGATCCTGAAGGCCGACTCGCTCGGCGCGGCGGCCGACCTCGCGAAGGGCTGCCCGGTGCTGAAGTCGGGCGGCAACGTCACGGTCTACGAGATCACCCCGGCGATGTAGCAGGGGTTCCGCTACTCAGCTTCGAGTAGCGAAACCTTCTTCGTAGCGGTCAGCCGGCCTCGGGCGCCTGAGCGGTAGGTGCCCGAGGTCGGCGCCACATCGGCGTAGTCCCCGCCTACAGCCACGCTCACGTAGCCGATGCCCGCGTGGCTTGCGTGTGTCGGGTCGAAGGCGTGCACGTTCGCCTCCCCCGTCCCATCGCCCGCCGGCAGGACCACCTCAACCCACGCATGCGTCCCGCCCTGCCCGAGCAGGTGGCCCGAGACGTAGCGCGAGGGCAGGCCACAAGCACGGCAGACGGCCAGCATCACGTGGGCGTAGTCCTGGCATACGCCCGCGCCGAGGGCAAGCGCCTCGGCGGCCGTGGTCCGCACGCCCGTGATTCCGTGCCGGTACGTCATCGACTGGTAGACCCAGTCGTTGATCCGATCGGCCAGCGGCAGCCCCCAGTCCGCCGCTGCGGCCAGATCGTCGGCCGCGCGAAGGATGGCTTCGTCGGGCTCGGTCAGGCGCGAGGGACGGAGGAGGTAGCCTTCGGCCAGCCAACCGTCGGCGAGACGGTGAGGCTCGTCGGCTCGGCGTTCCACCGAAACCTCGGCGACGAACTCGATCGCTTCGGGGACGTTCGGAGCGAAGACGTCGACGATCACGTTGCCGAACCTGTCGACGCCGTTCTCGAGACGTGCGCCGTCGACTCCGACCGACACGTCGTGCCACAGCCGGCGCTGGTCGCCGAAGCGCTCAGGAGGAATGACCACGAGGCGGTGGCTGAGGTCGCGGATCGGTTCCGGGTACTCGTAGCGGAAGGTCTGGCGGACCAGGTACGAGGCGCGACGTGCCGCGTTCAAGCCAACCATCTAATCAGGAGGTGCGCCCTGCGCGCGCCCGGCGTCCACGTCCGCCCAGACCTTCATCGACCGGAACGTCGCCGGTCCGAAGGTGGTCATCATCGCGACGTCCAGGGCGTCGCGGCCTCGGCCGATGAGCACGCGACCCACGCGACGCGCGTTGTTGCGCGGATCGAAAGTCCACCAGCGGTCGCCGAGGTAGACCTCCATCCAGGCGGCAAAGTCCATCGGGCTGTCCGGCGGCTCGACGTAGATGTCGGGGAGGTAGCCGAACACGTACCGGGCGGGGATGTTCAGCGCCCGGCAAAAGGTGATGGCGAGATGGGCGAAGTCGCGGCACACGCCTTTGCGCTGATCGAGCACGTCCGCCGCGGTCGTGAGCGGGTTGCTTGTGCCGTACTGGAACTTGATGTTGTCGTGCACCCAGTCGCAGATCGCCTGCACCCGAGCGCCGGACGGCTCGGTGTTGCCGAAGAGCTCCCAGGCCAAGCCCATCAGCTGGTCCGAAAGGCAATACCGGCTGGGCAGCGTGAAATGCAGGACCTCTCCCGGGACGTCCTCCACCGACAGCTGCGGCGCGGCCAAAGCGTCGGGGTCCTTCTCGTCTGGGACGTTGACGATGGCGTCGTAGGTCAGCTTGAGCTCGCCCATCGGCATGACGAAGCGCTTGACCGGGTTCCCGTAGTAGTCCGCGTATTCGTCGATCGGAGTCGCGGGCTCAGTCGTCCACGTCTCCGTCACCAGCTGGTGGCGGGCGTCGGACCGGGGGCGGACCTGGACCGTGGCGACCGTGGGGGCGCTCACGTCGTACTTGAACTCACAGCCGACCCGCAAGTTGAGCGTCTTCGCAGAATTCGCGATGGCGCTGACACTATAGCGGTGGCTTTGGCGAATCTCGATTCCAACTACAGGCTCAACGGCTTCTACGACGAGATGCTTGCGGCCCCAGGGCAGCCTCGAGCCGCCTACCGCCGGCTCTACGAGCAGCTCGGGCGACTCGGTCCCGACGAGCTCCAGCGCCGCCATGCGCTGGCGATGGAGATGTTCCGCAACCACGGCATCACGTTTGCCGTCTACCCCGACGCCCAGGGCACCGAGAAGGTCTTCCCGTTCGACGTCATCCCGCGCGTCATCGAAGCGGCGACCTGGCGCCGGCTCGAGGATGGCCTGAAGCAGCGGATCCACGCCCTCAACCTCTTCCTTGACGACATCTACGGCCGCAAGCTGATCCTCAAGCAGCACGCGATCCCGCCCGACATCGTGCTCAGCAGCTCGCTCTACCTGCGTGAGATCGAGGGCCTGCCTGTGCCCCACGGCATCCACAGCCACATCGCGGGCATCGACCTGATCCGCGACGAGCACGGCGACTTCTTCGTCCTCGAGGACAACCTGCGGACGCCCTCCGGCGCCTCGTACGTGCAGGCCAACCGATACGTGATGAAGCGCATCCTCCCCGACCTGTTCGCGGGGTACCCCGTGCGCCCGGTCGAAGGTTACGTACACGAGCTCCTGCGGCACCTGCGATGGCTTGCGCCTGCGGGCGTGGAGGACCCGACGGTCGTGCTCCTCACGCCCGGCATCAACAACTCCGCCTACTACGAGCACCTCTACCTCGCCAAACAGATGGGTGTGGAACTGGTCGAAGGTTCAGATTTGGTCGTCGACGACGACCACGTCTTCATGCGGACCACACGAGGTCTTCGCCCCGTCCATGTGATCTACCGCCGAATCGACGACGAGTGGCTCGACCCGATCTTCGGCCGGCAGGAGTCGCTCGTCGGCGTCGCGGGCCTGGTCAACGCGTACCGCGCGGGGAACGTCGCCATCGCCAACGCTCTGGGCAACGGTGTCGCGGACGACAAAGCCGTTTACGCGCTGGTCCCGGACATCATCCGCTACTACCTCGCCGAGGAGCCGATCCTCCCCAACGTCCAGACGTACCTGTGCGCGATCGACTCGGACCGTGAGTACGTGCTCGATCACCTCGATCAGCTGGTGGTCAAGACGGTCGACGCGTCGGGCGGGTACGGGATGCTGATCGGCACCCAGTCCACGCGCGAGGAGCGGGACGAGTTTCGCAACCTGATTGCTGCCCGGCCGCGGGCGTTCATCGCACAGCCCGTCGTGTCGCTGTCCGTGCAGCCCGTGCTCGACGGCGGCGGTTTGCGCCCGGGCCACCAGGACTTGCGGCCTTTCGTGCTGACGGGTCCCGAGATCTACGTGACGCCCGGCGGACTGACCCGCGTCGCGCTGAAGCCCGGCTCCCTCGTGGTCAACAGCTCGCAGGGCGGCGGCAGCCGAGACACCTGGGTTCTGGCCGAGGACGACGATGCTCAGTAGCGCCGCGACATCGCTCACGCTGCTCGGCCGGCACCTCGAGCGCGCCGACCACCTCGCGCGAATTCTCGGCGTGCACGTCGCCCTGTCACTCGACCGCAGCGACGAGCCTGGGCCCGGGTTCTGGGTGCGCTTCATGGAGCTCGCCGGCTGGCGCGGAAGCGACACGGGACGGCGCGACCAGGCCATCGAGATGGTCGTCGGCGGCACGCTCGGCCCATCGGTGCGCGCCAGCGTGGCCGCGGCGCGACTCGCCGCCCAGGCGGTGCGGCCGTCGCTGCCGACCGAGCTCTACGAGCAGGTCAACGCGCTGCACTGGCGCGCGCAGAAGAGCATCGACCAGGCCGACCTCTACACGTTCCTCATGGACATCCAGATGAGCATCCGGCTGGTCGACGGGTTGATCGAGGACGGGATGTTCCACAACGAGGCCCGCGATTTCATCCGCCTCGGGAAGTTCGTGGAGCGGGCGGCCAACGTGACGTCGGTGGTGACGCGCAAGTCGTCCGAGCTGGCGGAATCGCCCGAGGACGCGCTCGAGTGGACGGCGGTCTTGAAGTGCTGCTTTGCATTCGAGTCCTACCAGTCGCGCTACGGCGGCGGGGTCACGGCCGACCGCGTGATCGAGTGCCTGGTGCTCGACGACTCCCTCCCCCGCTCCGCCCGGTTCGCGAGCGCCAACGCCCTCGACGCGGTGGCGCGCATCGAGGGCAACTCGCGCCGCTCGAAACCGCTGCGCATCCTGATCCGGCTCAACAGCACCTACCGCGAGGCCGACGTCGAGGCGATCCTCACGACGCCGCTGGAGTTCGACGCCGAGTGCCGCGCGCTGATGCGCCAGCTCGAGGTCGCGATGCGGGAGACGTACTTCCATCCGAGCAAGGTCCCGGCATCGGTCACGGGCGAGGAAGGGCACGGCGTGCCGCAGCAGCAGCAGCAGGAATGAAGCTCGAGATCGTCCATTCCACCCGCTATCGCTACTCGGTTCCGATCGCCGAGACGGTGATGGAGGTGCGGCTCCGGCCGATGGACGGCAACGGCCAGCGCTGCCTCGACTTCAAGCTCGAGCTCAGTCACGGCATCCAGGCCAGGGAATACGTCGACGGATTCGGCAACCACGTGCACTACTTCAACCTGGTGCGCCCGCACTCGGGCCTGAGCGTGATCTCGCGGTCCACGGTGGAAACGGGTCTCGAGCTCTATGAAGATCCGGGCGAGGAGCTGGTGCAGGACTTTCTGCGCTTTCGCTCGCCGGTCAAGGACGTCGACGGCATTCGCGAGCTGGCCTCACGCCACCCGATCGCCGATCATTCGTCCGCCGAGGCCATTGAGGCGGCGCTCGAGGCGTTGACGACGACGATCAGCCGCGAGTTCACCTACGACCAAACGGTCACGAACGTGTACAGCGCCGTGGACGACGTGCTGGCGCTGCGCGCGGGGGTGTGCCAGGACTTCGCTCATCTGTTCATCGCCGCGGCGCGCGCCATGGGCGTGCCGGCGCGATACGCCAGCGGATACATCCACTTCCCCGAAGCGCGCTTCGCGACGGCCTCGCACGCGTGGGCGGAGGCTTGGGTTGCGGGCAAAGGGTGGATCGGTTTCGACGCGACGCACCCGATCCGGACCACGCCGCATCACGTCAGGCTGGCGGTGGGGCGCGACTACACGGACGCGGCGCCGACGCGCGGGGTCTACGTCGGATCGGCGACGAGCTCGATGTCGATCAGCGTGAAGACGCACGCAATCGGCTGACCGCGCGATAGTCCGGACTAACACCCCATCCGCGGTGCGGACATGCGTCGATAGTCCGGACTATCGCGGGTTTAGAAGCGCTTGCCTCGCACGTGCTCGATCGAGAACTTCGCCGTGTCCGCGATCAGCATCACGGCCATCACGCCCGCCTCGACGGGATCACTGACCACGACGTCGGCCGCGTCCGGCACCGACCCGGCCATGCTCGTGCACAGCACGAGAATCCCCGCCTCGCGAATCTCCCGCACGGCGTTGGTGATGTCTCCGCCCATGAGCGCGCCGGCGAGCACCAGCGCCCTAGCGCGATGAAGGCGCGCGACCGCGCGGACCGCGTCGGCCAGCTGCTCCTCGCCGACCAGGGGAATCGTGTCGACCGAGATGCGCTCGCCGCGGATGTTGTGCCGGTCCGCCTCGGAGATGGCGCCCTGCGCCACCATCCCGACCTGCGCCCCGCCGCCGATGACGATCACGCGTTTGCCGTAGATCGCCTGGAACGTCGGCACCTCGGAGACCTGCGTGACGCCCTCGACATCCTCTACGTCTGAGATCAGCGCACCCGTGTCCGTCGCGCCGGCGACCTCGAGCTGGATCTCCGCGATCGGTCCGCCCCGCGCGCCCCCCGCGACGTAGGTGATGTTCGCGTGGTGGCGCAGGATGACCTCGGTGATCCGGTGCAGCACCCCCGGCTCATCCCGGCACTCGACCAACAAGCCCGTCGCGGGAGACGAAGACATCTACGCCTCGGCAGCGTAAGGCCAGCGCGGCGCGCCCAGCTCGCGCGACACACCTCGCGCAGCCTCACCGACCGCCGCGTTCAGCCCCCGGGACAGGCCTCGCGGAAAGATGCGGTCGGTCGAATCGACGACGCCGATCGCGCCCACGGCCTGCCCACCGTGGTCGAAGATCGGCGCGGCCGCGCTGGATTCGCCGAGCACGGCTTCGTCGCGCTCCGTGGCGATGCCCGAATCACGGATGATTCCAAGCTCGTGCCGCAGTTCCGACCCGCCGAGGGTTTGTTTCGTGAGGCGCGGCAGCGGTTCCGACAGCAAGTCCTCGACCAGCTGCGACGGAGAGAATGCGAGCACGGCTTTGCCAAGCGCGCTCGCGTGCAGCGGCAGCTGTAGTCCGACTTCCAGAACGCCGAACGCGGCGTCGGGGCGAAACACGTGGTGCACGACCACGATGCTCGATCGATGCATCACACCCACTCGTACCGCGCCGCCGCTGCGCTTGGCAAGGCTTTCGGCGTGGGAGATGGAGCGCGATCGCAGCTCGTTCAGGTCGAGGTACGAGTAGCCGAGCTGGAGCAGGCCTGGACCCAGCTGATACTTGTCCGAGTAGGCGTCTTGCTCGACGAACCCGTGCGTCTGCAGCGTCTGCAATAGGCCGTGCACCGTCGGTCTGGCCAGGCCCAACCGTTCCGCCAGCTCACTGACGCCGAGGCGTCTGGGACCGCTCGCCAGCGCCTTGAGAATCGCGGTCGCCCGGTCGATCGACTGGATCGAGGCGCGGCGCTTTCCGGGAGAGTTGCTATTCGGCATTGCTGAATTACTGTCGATAGTGTAGACTGAGCGCCGTCGTTCGGAACCTACAGGGAGTGTGAACGGGTTGGTCGGGATTGTACTGGTGTCCCACAGCTTCGAGCTCGCCCACGGCCTCGCGGCGATGGCTGTGCAGGTGGCCGGCGGCGACGTTCGCGTCGAGCCCGCGGGAGGCGGGCCGGACGGCAGCCTGGGCACCACCGGCGACGTCGTCTGGAACGCGATCGTAAAAGCCGACGCGGGTCAGGGCGTCGTCGTGCTTGCCGACCTCGGAAGCTCCATCCTCACCGTGCGGCACCTTCTCGAAGAGGGTCGCGCCAACGGCCACATCCGTCTCGTGGACGCGCCCTTCGTCGAAGGCGCCATCGCGGCCGCGGTGATGTCCTCCGCCGGGCAGGAGCTCGAAGACGTGGCTCGCGCCGCGGAGGAGGCTCGTGGCGCAAGCAAGTTCTGAAAGCACGGTCGTCCTGCCCGAGGCCGTCGCGCTGCACGCACGGCCGGCGGCCAACTTCGTGAAGACGGCGATGCGCTTTCGCTCCCGCGTCACCGTCGGCGTCAACGGCAAGACCGCCGACGCCAAGAGCATCCTCGCGGTCCTGGCGTTGGGCGCCACCGGAGGCACCGCGCTACGACTCAACGCCGAAGGCGAGGATGCCCCCGACGCTCTAGACGCGCTCGCGGCGTGCGTCGCTGGCTTCACCCAGTAGCTTTTTCGCCTCCGTCGCGCAGTCCGCGTAGCTGAGCTCCCTGATCCTCTGCCTGACCTCGCCGACGCGCGCGGCCGCGACGCTGAGCTCATCGACTCCGAACCCCACCATCGCACGCATCGCCTGCTGGTCCGACGCCGCTTCGCCGCAGACGTCGACGGGGATCCCCGCGCGCTGCGCGGCCCGCATGGTTTCCGCGATCGGGCGCAGCACGCGGACGTCCATGACCGGCGCCTTGCGCGACTGTTCGCGGTCCAGGCCAAGCACGAGCTGTGTCAGGTCGTTGGTGCCGATGCTGAGGAAGTCGGAGCATGCCGCGATCGCCACCGCATCTGCGGCGGCCTCCGGCGTCTCTATCATCGCGCCCACCTGAACCTGGTCATCCGCGACCGCGCGCACGGTCCGCATCTGCTCGGCGTTCGTCACCATCGGCACGAGCAGACGCAGGCGAGCTCCGCGGCCGGCTTCGATGATCGCCTGAACATGGGCGCGCAGCACGTCCGGCGCGTCCAGCAGGATGTCGATCCCCCGCGCCGTCACGCCGCGAAGAAAGGGAGGCGTCTTGTCGCCGCCGAAGTCGAAGAGGCGGACGGTTGCGGTCTGGTCGGCGAGTCGCGCCAGCACCGGTCTGAACACGTCGACCTGCTGCATCGTCGTGGGCCAGCGCGCCGCTTCGAGGAACAGAAGCTCCGTCCGCAGAAGGCCGATTCCCTCCGCCCCCTGTCGCATCGCTTCCTCGAGCTCGGGAACCGTCGAGGCATTGGCGAGCACCCTTACGCGGCGGCCGTCGGTCGTGATCGCGGGCTCCGCACGGCGCCCGATCGCGACCTGTCGCGCGGCGCGCTTCTGGTCCATCTGCTCGCGCGCACGCGCGGCCAGTGCCGCCTCGGGCTTGCGGATGACGACGCCGCGGTCGCCGTCGATCACCACCTCGTCGCCCGTATCGATCTCGAGCAGTTCGTCGCCGAGGCCGATGACCATCGGGAGTCCAAGCGAACGCGCAACGATTGCCGCGTGTGACGTCACGCCGCCACCCGCAAGCGCGAATCCGGTGGCGCGCTGCGCGAGCTCCGCAACGTCGGCCGGTCCGAGCGTGCTCGCGACCACGATGCCTTCGCCTGTGTCCATCACGCCGCCGGCACGTGCGGCGGCACGCCGGCCGATGCTGCGAACGTCGTCGGCGCGCAACGCCAGCATCGAGTCGTCCAGGCTTGCCAGCTCTTGGGCGGTCCGGTCGGCAGCCTCCCACAACGCGTCCGGGGCCGGCATGCCCGCCTCGCCGGCGAGCACCTCGACGCGAGCGAGCAGCCCGGGGTCGAGCGCCATGAGGACGTTCGCTTCGACGATCTCGGCCTCCTCGCGGCGGCCGGCATCTCGGAGCTCACCCGCGATCGTCTCGAGGTCAGCCGCGACCTGGCGCAACGCCTCGCGTGCAATCCGCGCTTCGTGCGCGCGATTCGCCTCCGGCACGGTGATGGCCTGGCTGTCGCGACGACGGTCGAGCGTCACCGCGTTGCCGAACGCGACGCCGGGCGCCGCGCTCACGCCCTGAAGGGCAACCTCGGCCATCTACGGGGTCCGACCGACCGCCTTCTGGAGAGCCCTCACGATCAGAGCGGTCGACGTGGCGCCGGGATCCTGGTGACCCACCGAACGCTCGCCGAGATACGACGCGCGTCCCTTGCGCGCCTGGAGCGGGATGGTGGCCCGCATGCCGGCCTCAGCCGCCGCCGCGGCCGCGTCGAGCGCGGTGTCGAGGCTTGCTCCATCGGCGAGGCGCATGCGCAGCGTGTCGACCGCCGGCTCGAGCGCGTCGACCATCGTCTTGTCGCCGATGGCGGCGGTGCCGAGGTCTTTGATCGAAACCAGGGCCGCCGCGAGCACTTCGACCAGCTGCCGGCCGTCAAACGTGTCCTGGTCGGCGAGGACTCGGCCCCCGCTGCGGAGCGCCGAGCCCCAGAGCGGTCCGCTTGCCCCGCCGACGGTGGAGACAAGCGTGCGGCCCGCGAGAATGAGCACCTTGCCCGGCGGCAATCCGCTGTCGGCGTCCAGGGCCTGGACGACGGCCTGGAACCCCCTGACCATGTTGGTGCCGTGGTCTCCGTCGCCGATCGCGGCGTCGAGCTGGACCAGGTGGTCGCGCTCGGCCCGCACTGCGACGTCGATCTCGCGCATCCAGGAGGTGATCGTGGCCGCGTCCATGACCCTTTCGCCGATCAATGTATTCAGCTAGACGCCCCAGCGCAGGGCGGGTGTGTGGACGGGTGCGTCCCAGTACCCGGCCAGCTCGTCGTCGAGCTCGAGGACCGTGAGCGACGCTCCCGCCATCTCCAATGAGGTGATGTAGCTCCCAACCAGGTTGCGCACGGGCTCGATGCCGGCGGCGCGGAGCTTGCGGTCGACCTCTCCGTAAAGGAGGTAGAGCTCCAGCAGCGGCGTGCCACCCATGCCGTTGACGAAGGCGAGCACCTTCGCGTTCTTGTTCGGCTTGAGGTCGGAGACGACCGCCTCGACCATGACCTCGACCACCTCACGCGCGCTGCCCAGAGTCGCGCGCTTGCGGCCAGGTTCGCCGTGGATGCCGATGCCGAGCTCGATCTGGCCATCAGGCAGGTCGAAGATCGGCTTGCCCGAAGCCGGCGGCACGCAGGATGACAGCGCGACGCCGAACGAGCGGGCACGATCGTTGACGCGCTTCACGATGTCGGTGACCTTGGTCAGGTCGGCGCCGCTTTCGGCGGCCGCACCCGCGATCTTCTCGGCGAGCACGGTGGCGCCCACCCCGCGGCGGCCGGCGGTGTAGAGCGAGTCCTGCACGGCGACGTCGTCGTCGATGACGACCGATGTCACCTTGATTCCCTCGTCCTCCGCGTCCTGGGCCGCGAGCTTGAAGTTCAAGACGTCGCCCGTGTAGTTCTTGACGATGTGAACCACCCCGGCGCCGCCGTCGACGGCCTTGGTGGCGGCGAGCATCTGGCCCGGCACCGGCGAGGTGAACACCTCACCGGGGCAGGCCGCGTCGAGCATGCCGAGCCCGACGAACCCGCCGTGAAGCGGCTCGTGTCCTGAGCCGCCGCCTGAGATGAGCGCGACTTTGCCTTTCCTGGGAGCGTCTTTGCGGACGAGGATCTGAGCGGCCACGTCGTAGCGCAACAGATCCGGGTGCGCCGCGGCGAGACCCGCGAGCGACTCCTTCACGACCTGGGCCGGGTCGTTCAGGAACTTACGCATGGTGTTCGTCTCGACTGCCATTTTCCTTCTCTCCTCAGCTGACGGCGGCGCGCGCCGGCGCCTCTTCGTGGGTGACCGCTTCTTCGATCGGCTGCTGCACGTGTCGAGGGTTCGCGAAGTAGTCGTAGAGGTAGGAGGCCGCCGCCGCTCCGACGAGCCCCGGGATCAGGTAGACCGGGATGTACTGGACCCAGTAGGTCGAGCCGCCCGCGATCGCCTGGACGAGCTCCGGCCCGAACGCACGCGCCGGGTTGAGCGAGGCGCCGGTCACCGGACCGAAGATCAGGATGATCCCTACCACGGCGCCGCCGATGACGAGGCCCGCCAGCTGCTGCGGCGAGCGCCCGTCCACGATGCCGAGGATCGCGAACAGAAGCAGACCGGTGCCGATCGCCTCGGCCAACACAGCCTGCACGTAATAAGAGGTCGAGGCGTCCGACGCGAAGTGGGTCTGTCCCATTCCGAATGTGACCGCGTTCTGGCCGAAGACGCCCCAGATCGCGAATGCCCCGATGACCGCCCCGGCGTACTGCGCGACCCAGTACATGGGGACCTCACGCCACGGGAACCGCTTCGTCGCCGCCAGGGCGAAGGTGACCGCGGGATTGATGTGGCAGCCGGAGACCTTGCCGATCGCGTAGACGAGAGCGGTGATGATGAACCCGAACGCGAAGCTGATGCCGAGCAGATCGGATTCGGTCACGGCCGGCACCGCTTTGCCCGCCAGCGTCAGCGTCGCGATCACGGAACCCGGCCCGACGAGGACCAGGGCGGCCGTCCCAAACAGCTCGGCCAGGAACCGCTGTCGAATCGAGTACATGGTGGTCAAACCCCCTCTCTAATCCTGACTGCTATTCGACATTGTCGAATGCGTTTCGCAAACGTACTCCGCATCTGGTGATTTGTCAACAGGCAATTAAGAGAGGCCGAACGAATTCGGTTGCGGACCACATACGCGTCGCCCCCGCCATGACGTAGGCTTCCCGCACCAGTGCGCACCATCCGCGCGATCGCCATCGAGATTAGCCGGGGAGGTCCCCCGACTTAGCGCGCCGCTGAAGTCGGAGATGGACCTCCCACCCAGAAGGGTCGGGAGGTTTTTTTATGTCCACCGCCAGAAAGATCGTCATATACGACACCACCCTGCGTGACGGTACGCAGGGTCCGGCCGTGTCGTTTTCCGCCGCGGACAAGGAGCGGATCGCGCGCCTCCTCGACCGGCTCGGCTTCGACTACGTCGAAGGCGGATTCCCCGGCTCCAACCCCAAGGACGAGGAGCTGTTCGCACGCCTGAAGCAGGAGCCACTTCAAGGCGCCCGGCTGGCGGCGTTCGGAGCGACCAGGCGGGCCGGCGGCCGTTGCGAGGACGACGCCAACCTTCAGGCCCTGGTGGCGAGCGGTGCGCCCGTCTGGACCCTCGTCGGCAAGAGCGACACGTGGCAGGTCGCGAAAGTGTTGCAGACGACCAACAACGAGAACCTCGCGATGGTCGAAGAGTCGGTGGCGTACGGCGTGGCCGAGGGCCACGAGGTCATCTTCGACGCGGAGCACTTCTTCGACGGCTACGCGCGCGACTCCGAGTATGCGCTCGAGGTGTGCCTCTCGGCCGCTCGCTCGGGCGCAACGTGGGTCGTGCTGTGCGACACCAACGGCGGCACGCAGCCGCAGGACGTGAGCAAGGGCGTGACCGCCATGCGGGATGCGCTGAAGGCCGCGGGTCGATCCACGCGCGTCGGCATCCACACGCACAACGACTGCGAGCTCGCGGTCGCCAACTCTCTCGCGGCCGTCAGCGCCGGCGCGGAGATGGTGCAGGGCACTGTCAACGGCTACGGCGAGCGGACCGGCAACGCGAATCTCATCTCGGTCGTGGCCAACCTCGTGCTCAAGCTCGGCTACGACGCGCTGCCTCCCGACTCGGTCCGGCACCTCACCGACCTCTCACGCACCGTCGCCGAGCTCGCCAACCTCGAGCTGCCCCTGCAGCAGCCGTTCGTGGGCCACGGCGCGTTTGCGCACAAGGGCGGCCAGCACGTCGCTGCCGTCTTGAAGGACAAGGACGCATATCAGCACATCGACCCCGCGGTCGTCGGCAACGAGGCCCGCGTCCTCGTCTCCGAGCTTTCGGGTCGCGGCAACGTGCTGGCCAAGGCACGCGAGTTTGGTCTCGAGCTCGACCGTGACGATCCGCAGACCCGCTGGCTCGTCAACCATCTGAAGGAGCTCGAGCACCAGGGGTACTCGTACGAGGCCGCGGACGCTTCTTTCGCGATGCTCGTGCGGCGGCTGCAACCGGGGTACGAGGCGCCGTGGACCGTGGCCGACTTCACGACGCAGGTGCGCAAGAACGGCGCATCGGTCCACGCCGAGGCCACGGTCAAGGTCGAGGTCGGCGGCGCCGTCTATCACACGGCCGCGTCGGGCAACGGCCCTGTCAACGCGCTCGACGCCGCCCTGCGCAAAGCGCTCAGCCCGCGCTTTCCCTCACTCGAAGACGTGAGCCTGCACGATTACAAGGTGCGCATTTTGAACGGCGACGCGGGCACGGCGGCGACCACGCGAGTCTTGGTGGAGTCGGGCCGCGGCACCGAGCGCTGGACGACGGTCGGCTGCTCGAGCAACATCATCGAAGCCTCGTTGCTCGCGCTGATCGACTCCCTGGAGTACGCGATCGTCGACTAACCGAAAACACACCGCCAGACAAGAGATTCCAGAGCCGCTGAGGCGCGACGTCCGCATGCTCGGCTCGATTCTTGGCAACGTCATCGCAGCCGGCACGGGCGCGGCCCTGTTGCGCGACGTGGAAAAGCTGCGTGGCCTCGTCATCAAGGCACGGGATGACGATCGCTACGAGCGCTACGCTGAAAAGCTGGTCGCGTCCTGGCCGCTCGAGCGCGCGGAGATGGTGGCGCGCGCGTTCACGTGCTACTTCCACCTCGCCAACCTGGCCGAGGAGAACCATCGCGCCCGCGTCATCCGCGACCGCGACCGCGGCGACACGCCGATGTCCGAATCGCTCGCGGCGACGGTGGCGGAGCTGCGCACCAAGCTCGGTCGCAAGCGCTTCGACACGATGGTGCAGAACCTGCGCGTGCATCCGGTCTTCACGGCGCACCCGACCGAGGCACGGCGCCGCGCGGTCGTGACGGCCATCCGGCGCGTCGGTGAACAGCTGGAGAAGCTCGATGACGAGCGCATCTCCGATCCGGAACGTCGCGAGGCGGAGCGGCGGCTGAGTGAGGAGATCGACGGGCTGTGGCGCACGGCGCAGGTCCGGAGCGCGCAGGTGACGCCCCTCGATGAGGTCCGCTCGCTGATGGCCGTCTTCGACGAGACCTTGTTTCGCATGGTCCCCGAAGTGCTGCGGTCCTTCGACGCGGCGCTTGGGCGACCCGCTCCCGCGTTCTTGAGGTTCGGCAGCTGGATCGGCGGCGATCGCGACGGCAACCCCAACGTCACGGCGCAGACCACGACGGAGGCGATGGCGATCCAGTCGGAGCACGCTTTGCTTGGGCTGGAGGCGGTGGCCAACCGCGTCGGCCGTTCGCTCACGCTGGACGTCGAGACGACTCCACCGTCTGCCGCGCTGCGCCGCCGCCTCGGCACGCCGTCGCGTGAGCCTCATCGCGAGCTGCTGCTCGACGTCGCGCGCCGGATTCGCGCGACGCGGCTGGAGAGCGCCGACGCGTATCGCAGCGCGGAGGACTTGCTCGCCGACCTCCGCGTCGTCCAGGACTCGCTGGCGGCGGCCGGTGCAACGCGCCTTGCGTCAGGCGAGCTTCAGCACCTCATCTGGCAGGCCGAGACGTTTGGCTTTCACCTCGCCGAGCTCGAGATCCGGCAGCACAGCCGGGCCGTCCATGACGCGGACATCGACATCATCGAAACGTTGCGTGCCGTCGCGTCCCTGCAGCGCCGCTTTGGTGTCGACGCGTGCCGGCGCTTCGTCGTGAGCTTCACGCGCGGCGCGGGCGACATTGCCGCCGTCTACGAGCTGGCGCGCAAGGCCGTTCCGGACGCGCCTCCGGTCCTGGACGTGGTTCCGCTGTTCGAGACGCTCGAGGACCTCGCCCATGCAACCAGGGTGCTCGACGGCATGCTCGACATCGGCGCCGTGCGGCGGCGCATCGACGACAACGGCCGGCGGGTGGAGATCATGCTCGGCTACTCCGACTCGGCCAAGGAGGCGGGCCCGCTGTCCGCAACCTTCGCTCTGCACGACGCCCAGGCCGCGCTCACGCGCTGGGCGAAGCAGCACCGGCTCGACCTCACGATCTTTCACGGCCGCGGCGGCGCGCTCGGCCGTGGCGGCGGTCCGGCCAACCGGGCGGTGCGCGCGCAGGCGCCCGGCTCGGTGAATGGACACTTCAAGGTCACCGAGCAGGGCGAGGTGATCTTCGCCCGGTACGGCAACCGCGCGATCGCCAGGCGCCATCTCGAGCAGGTCACGTCCGCCGTGCTCGAGGCGTCGGTACCAAGGCCGGCGAAAAGTGATCCCGCGCTGGCCTTCCGCGAGCTCGCCGCCACGGTCGATCCGCCCGCGCGTGAGGCTTACCGCAAGCTCGTCGAGGCAAAGGGCTTCGAGGAGTGGTTCCTTCAGGTCAGCCCAATCGAAGAGCTCGGGCGTCTGCGCATCGCATCGCGCCCCGCGCGGCGGGCCTCAGGCCACCGGCTCGAGGACCTGCGCGCCATACCGTGGGTTTTCGCGTGGTCGCAGATGCGGCTCAACCTGCCAGGCTGGTACGGAATCGGCAGCGGTCTCGCCGCCGCGTCGCTCCAGGACCTGCGCCGCGCCTACGCCGAGTGGCCGCTCTTCAACGCGATGCTCGACAACGCCGAGATGAGCCTGGCCAAGACCGACCGGCGAATCGCGCAGCGCTACCTCGCCCTCGGTGACCGCGCGGACCTCGCGGGAATGGTGCTGGCGGAGTACGACCTGACGATGGATCGCGTGCTCGCGGTCACCGGTCACAAGCGGCTGCTCGAGGATCGCCGCGTCCTGTCGTGGGCGATCGAGATGCGCAACCCTTACGTCGACGCCTTGTCGCACCTCCAGCTGGGCGCGCTGCGGGCGATGCGCGACCGGAAGACGTCGCGGTCAGACCGCCTGCGTGCGGAGAAGGTGTTTCAGCTGACGGTCAACGGGATAGCGGCGGGCCTCCAAAACACCGGATAAGGCGCGGGGGAGGCGAGCCCCCCGCGGACCCCCTCATTCCACAAGCAGGGCCTGGCTGCGTTTCGCAAGCGACGCGTGGTGACGGCCGGAATGATTCCGGCCTACAACTTCACCGCGACTTTATGGAGCTAGGCGGCGCCGAGGTGCTGGATCGCCGGCAGCTCGCTCGCGAGCAGGTCGACCGTCTCCGGGTCCCATTGCGTCCCGGCGCCCGCGCGTAGCACCGCAAGCGCTTCCTCCGCGGATCGCCGAACTCGATACGGCCGGTCGTTGACCAACGCATCGAAGGCATCGCAGACCGACACGATTCGCGCCGCGCGCGGAATCTCACGAGCACGCAGGCCATCCGGATATCCGTTGCCGTCGAACCTCTCGTGATGGTGGCGGATGACCGGCAGCAGTCCGGCCGTCGAGTGCAGCGGCCGCACGATGCTTTCGCCAATCTCCACATGCGCCTGCATCTGGGGCCATTCGACAACATCGAGCGGACCTGGCTTGTGGAGGATCGAGTCGGAGATTCCGATCTTGCCGATGTCGTGGATGATGCCGCCGCGATACAGCACGTCCAGCGTCGATGCGGGAAGACCGAGCTTGACGCCGAGCAAACGAGCGGACTCGCCCACGCGCTGCGTATGCCGCTCAGTGAACGAATCCTTCGCCTCGACCGCCGTGGCCAGCGAGAAGATCACGTGCTCGGCACCGTCGAGGGTGTTGTAGAGCTCCTTCAGACGCAGCGCCGACCGGACGCGCGCGATGAGCTCCGCGCCGTCGACCGGCTTCGACATGAAGTCGTCCGCGCCGGCTTCGAGGGCGGCGACGCGGTGCGCGGTCTGGCTGAGGCCGGTGATCATGACAACCGGCAGCAGCCGGCCGCGCGGCATCGACTTGATCCGGCGGCACACCTCGTATCCGTCCATGCGCGGCATGCGCACATCGAGCAGGACGAGGTCCGGCGGCTCCGCCTCGATCATCGCAAGCGCAGTCACGCCGTCCGGTGCGAGCCGAACCTCGCACTCGGTGGTGGTGAGGTACATCCGGATCAGCTCGCGGTTCGCCGCGCCATCGTCGACCACGAGCACGACAGGTCTCAATTCGCTTCCCCCAAACGCCAAAGGTTCCGCCTAATTGTTAGCAGGAACGCCTGGCGAGGACCAATTGAACATCGGCCAATGGCCGTGGCCCAACATTCCTCAGGCGGTGGCGGTGCGTGCCTCCAGGTCGGCGGCGGTCGAGCGGCGGGATGCCAGTGCGCGCTTGAGATGCCGGTTGGCGCCGACTAGGTCGCCGCGCGCCTCGAGGACGTCGGCGTAGTTCTCGTGAAGCTGCATGAGGCGCGGACCGCCGCCCGCGTCCTCTGCGGCCGCGAGCGCCGCGGCAAACGCCGAGTCGGCATCCGCGTCCCGACCCTGCTTGTCGTACACCATCCCGCGCAGCCTGTAGGCCTCGGACGCCGAAGCCGGCTCGTTGAGACGCAGGGCCAGGTCCAGCGCTCGCTTGATTGTGAGGAGTGAAGTCTCGAGTCGGCCTTCCTCGTACTCGAGCTCGGCCAGGCTGCACACGAACGATGCCTTGCCGGTCTCGACATTGTGCTCGTCGAAGATGCGGATCGCGCGGTCGATGTGGCTGCGCGCAGCCGAGAACTCGCCCATGCGGACCAGCATGTAGCCGAGGTTGTTGAGCGATCGCGCCTGCGACAGCCGGTCGTGCAGGGTCTCATGGATCGTCAGTGCCTTGCGGGCGAACTGCGTGGCCTCGTTGATCTGCCCGAGCTCCTGGTGAGCGAGGCTCATGCCGCTGTACAGAAGCGAGAGCTGCTGCAGGTCGTGAACCACCTCGCCGATGGCCAGCGCCTCTTCGTAGCAACCGATCGCGTCGCTCCAGCGACGAGCGTTGAGCAGCTGGTGACCGAGCACGCGCAGCAGTCGCGCCTCGAGGAGCCGTGGGATCGGCTGCACCGAGCGGCAGGTCACGAGCGCGCCCTCGGCGATCTGGACGGCGGCCGGGTCCTGCATCAGGCCGGCGGCCTGAGCCTCGTGGCCGAGGGCTTCGGCGACCGACGCGAGGTCGCCGGCCTTCTCGAAGTACGACCGAGCGGCGGCGGCCAGACGCCTGCCGACGATCGGCTGCGCCATGCGCATGTGCGCCATCGAAGCAAGCAGCTGGATGCGCGCGCGACTGGCGGAATCCAACTCCTGGGCCAGCGCGGTTTGGGCCGCGGCTGCAACACCCGCGTTGTCGCCGGTGGCGAGCAGGCGCTCCAGCTCGGCGATGCGCGCAGTCGGGTGGCGCTCGGCGTTCGAGGCACCTCGCAGGAAGAAATCGAGCGGTTGGCCGGTCCTCTGCGCGATGAGCTCCAGGGTCTCCTGGGAAGGCTTCGCCTTGCCGGTCTCGACGAAGTAGATCGCGGTCCGGCTGATGTCGTTCCTGGCGACCTGGCCGAGGCTCAGGCCGGCGCGCTGGCGGGCCTCTTTGACCGACCCCGCGCGGATGTCGATGCCGCGGCGACGCCCGCGCCGACGCGTCACATTCTCGTCAGTCATCGGCGCGCGCGTCATTTGAGCGTCAGCTTAATGCAGGCGCATTTCACTTGACAAAACTCTTACAAAGTTAGTCGTTCCTCAGCAGCAGGGACCAACCCCGTCCGCCAGGGCGGTGACCACGAAGGTCAGCATCGCTGAGGTCGCCAGGATGGCGGCAAGCAGCAACTTGCGCACACAAATCACCTCCTTTGCCGCACAGACCGTGCCGGCCCCTAGACGCAGATCAGTCGGAAGGCGCTGCGAGGACCCAGTCCCGAGGGCGCCGCACGAGCCCCGCCGCGCCCAGGATCACCGCCACCGCCTTGACCCCACCCCCGATGACGACCACGAAGCCGAGTGCGGCCGCGGCGCGCGCGATCGCGCCGGTGCCGATTCCTGACGCCGCCAATGCAGGCAACACAGCCAGGCCCGCGGCGGCCGTCAGAACTCCAACCGCGGCCCAAGACCGGCCGTTCGAGAAGACAGCAACTCCAGGCACATCGCCCATGCCGACCGGAAGATTCGCCGGGATCACAGTCCTCCGTTTAGCCGTGCTCCACTCCCTCGCGGCTGTGCTACAAGTAACTGCCCCGCCATGTTAAATCAATTTCGGCGTGACTTAACGGCCGCCCAAGAGTTTTGCGTATGGCTGCGCTGAAATGAGCGCCCCCGCCTACGCTCGATCCATGCAGAATCCGGCCGCCGCGATGGCCCTCCGCAGGCCGATCTCGGTGACTGGTCTCGGCATCGAGGGCTGGCGACCGTTCCTGACGGCCGCGCTTGCGGCGGGAATCGTCTCTCTTCTGTTCGCCGGGTGGACGGCGTTCCACTGGTTCAGCGACCAGGCCACAATCGACGTCGACGACATCGGCGAGGCCGCGGCTGCGTTCATCGCGACCGCGAGCTGCGCGGTTGCCGCCTGGCGCAACGTGGGCCGCACGCGTCTCGCCTGGACGTTCTTTGCGGCGTCGACCTTCAGCTGGGGCGTCGGCGAGGTGATCTGGTCGGTCTACCAGGTCGGCATGGGCGTCGCCGTCCCGTTTCCCGGCGCGGCTGATGCCGGATTCCTGCTGGCGGTCCCGCTCGCGATCCTCGGGGTCCTGTCGTTCACCTCGGCGCCCACCCGACTCGCGACGAAAGGCCAGACGGTGCTGTCCGGTGCGATCGTCGCCCTGTCCCTCGTGTTCATCGCATGGGAGGTTGGGCTGGGCAAGATCTACGACCAGTCTCCTGCCACGCCTCTGGCCCAAGCCATAAGCCTCGCCTACCCGATCGGCGACATCATCACGGCGACGGTCCTGGTGGTCGCACTGCAGCGTGCGCGTCGCGCCGACATTGGCCGGCTGTCACTGCTGCTGGGCGGCCTCGGCTTCCTGGCGCTCGCCGACAGCGCTTTCTCCTACCTGAATGCGAACGGCACCTACGGGGCAATCGGCAGCGTCCTCGACTCGGGCTGGGTGATCGGATTCCTGCTCATCGCCCTCGCGCCCCTGTGGCCGGCGGGCGAAAGCCGCGAACAGGTCGAGGAAGGGCCGGTCCAGCTCTGGCAGCTCGCGCTGCCCTGGATCACCGTGTTTATCGGGGCCCTGGTCGTGATGCAGCGTGCGGCGACCGACCAGAGCCTGGACCGTTTCGCCACCGTGCTGGCGGGAAGCCTCGGCGTCCTTTTCGTCGCGAGCCACGTGCTTTCGCACCGCGACTCGCTCGACCTCCTGCACCGCAGCCGCACGCAGGAGGGACAGGTCGAGCGCCGCAACCAGCTGCTGAGCGAGATCCTCGCCCATGCTCCGCTGGGCATCGCCCGAGCCGGCATCGACATGCACATCCTCGACGTCAACCCGCGGATGGCGGCCCTCCTTCACAGCACCCCGGAGAAGATGCAAGGGACGTCGGTTGCGAGCTATCTCCACCCGGACGAGTTCGCTCGGGTCGCCGAAGTCTTCCAGCCGCTGTGGAAGGGCGTCGTGCCCAGCATCGAATCCGACAGCCGCGCCGTCCGCGCCGACGGCACGGAGGTCTGGCTGCACTGGAGCGCGACCAGCGTCCGCAACGCGGCGGGGCGGATCGCCTACTTCCTCGTCATGTACGAGGACACCGACGCCGAGCACGCCGCCAACGAGGCCGCGGCCGCGCACCTGGCGGGGCTCGAGCGCCTGAACCAGCTGAAAAGCGAGTTCGTTTCCCTGGTGAGCCACGAGTTCCGCACGGCGCTGGTCGGCATCTCCGGGTTCAGCGAGATGATCCGCGACGAGGACGTCAACCTCGAAGAGGCCAAGGCGTACGCGGGCGACATCAACAAGGAGGCCGAGCGGCTCAACCGCATGATCAACGACATGCTCGACCTGGACCGCATCGAGGCCGGGCGCCTGACGCTGCACATCGAGTCCGTCGACCTCAACGATCTCCTTTCGAGCGCCGCCGAGCGCATCCGCGCCGGCAGCGAGCACCACTGGGTGACATGCAAGTTCGACGGCGACCCGATCGTGCGGTGCGACCCCGACCGCGTCGCGCAGGTCACGCTCAACCTGTTGAGCAACGCGGTGAAGTACTCACCCGAGGGCGGGGACATCAACGTCACCACCGCCCTCCGCAATGGCGAGGTCGACGTGAGCATCCGCGACCACGGCGTCGGCATCGCGCCCGAGTTCATGCAAAAGCTGTTCAGCCGCTACGAGCGGTATGAGAAGACGAGCGGCAAGATCATCGGCACCGGGCTGGGGCTCGCGCTGGCCAAGCAGATCGTGGAGATGCACGGCGGCCGGATCACCGTGACGAGCGAGCCAGGCGACGGCTCGGACTTCCATTTCACCCTGCCGATAAACGGTCCGAAGATCGGCTGACGCCGAAGCGTCAGGGACGGTCGAGAAACTCGGTCACCAGGTTTTGAAAATGGAACACGCCGTTCTCGCGCAGCGCTGAGAAACGCCCGCGGTCGTACGAGCGCGAGCGCAACCCACGCTGCACCTGCTCGCACACTCCGATGTCCTCCTGCTGGATCTCGTCGGAGAACGCGATGGTCTGCTGCATCGACTCCCAGCCGGCGCCGGTGCCGGGCTCCGCGAAGTACCACTCGAAGACCGTCAGCGTCCGGTCCGGACCGAGAGGCAGGATGACGTTGGTGCTGAGGTTGTCCTGGTAGATGTTCAGCATCGTGTTCGGGAAGATCCAGTAGTAGAGGGCGTCGTCCTCCGCGCCCGGCATGCGGATGTAGCGCCGGTCGCGACCCGGAACCTCGCCCGGCTTGAGCTCGCGGATCGGCGCGTGCTGCTTGGAGTAGTAGCGGAACGTCTCGACGCGGTAGTTGTCGTACTCGAGCTCTTTGAAGAGGCCCGGATGCGCGATCGGGAGGTGATAGCCCTCGAGGTAGTTGTCGACGTACACCTTCCAGTTGCACGCGATCTCGTAATCGCGCCGCTCG
>DATEHC010000062.1:0-8309 GCA_035279785.1 Candidatus Dormiibacterota bacterium | reverse complement strand
AATTCCCGCTCTCGCGCCCGTCGCCTACATCGTCGCCGGCTTTTTCATCGCGCCGATATTTCCGACCACGATCGTGTGGCTCGCGCGACTGCGCCCAGGCGATTCGCGAGCCACCTCCTGGCTCTATCCGGCCGCGTCGGTTGGAGGAACTCTGGGGCCGGGCGCGATCGGGCTGGTGATCGCCGGGTTCGGGGTTCGCTGGGCGCCTGCCGTGCTCGCGATCGTTGCGGTCTCGATGTCCGCGGCGTACTGGTTTGCGAACCGAAGCGCGCGCGCTACACGATGACGGGGCGCAGGTTGTTGCGCGCGACGATGAACCCGCGCCGCACCAGCTCGACGTTCCCCTCGAAATTGCGGTCCTCGTGCTCGATCGAGACGACCCAGTCGTATCCGATCGCGTAAAGCGCCGCGAGGAAACGGTCCCACCGCACCTCGCCCAGTCCTGGCAGTCGCGGCACCTGCCAGCCCACGCCGAGCGACATCACGCCCTGCTCGTACAGCCCGTCCCGATCCACCTCCATGTCCTTCGCGTGAACATGGAAGATGCGTGGCGCGAAATCGCGCACGACGCGCACGTAGTCGATCATCTGCCACACCAGGTGTGACGGGTCGAGGTTCAGGCCGAAGTTGTCGTCGGGGATGATCTCGAACATCCGCCGCCAGTTGGCGGGCGAGTAGGCGAGGTTGCGGCCGCCCGGCCACTCGTCGCCGGAAAAGATCATCGGGCAGTTCTCGATCGCCACCTTTACCTCGTGCTGCCGGGCGTAGCGCACCAGGGGCGGCCACACCTTGTTGAAATCGTCGAAGTTGTCGTCAACGGAGCGTCGCTGGTCGCGCCCGACGAACGTGCCGACCACCTTCACCTCCAGCCGCTCTGCGGCGGCGATCACGCGCTTGAGGTGGTCGTTGGCGGCCGCGCGGGCCTCGGGGTCCGGGTCGAGGTTGTTCGGGTAATACGCGAGCGACGAGATCTCTAGCCCGTGCTTGCGCATCAGCTCGCGCACTCGGGCGGGGTCGAAATCTTCGACGTCGATGTGCGAGACGCCCGCGTAGCGCCGCGCCGAGCCGCCGCTCGACGGCCAGCACGCGATCTCGAGCGCCTCGAACCCGTTCTCCTGGGCCCAGCGCGCAATGTCCTCCAGCGACTGATCCGGAAACGCGGCTGTGAGAAATCCAAGCTTCATCGCTTCACCTCGATCCAGCGCCGCTCGCGCGAGCTGCGCGCCACGGCATCGCACACCAGCATCGAATCGTGGCCGTCCGCGAAGGTGGGATACCCGACCCCTGGCCTGCCGGCCGCGACCGCGGCGTAGACCGCCGCGTAGAGCGCCTTGAACGTGTCGCCGAATCCCTCGGCGTGGCCGCCCGGCAGCCACGTCGCGCGGCGAGCCTCATCGTTGAGGATCGCGGGGTCGCGCTGCAGCAGCTCGCTTGGCCTGCCGCGATGGCCGATGAAAAGCTCGTCCGGCCGCTCCGAGCTCCACGCAACGGATGAGCTGGCACCGTCGACCTCGTAGGCCAGCGAGTTCTTGCGGCCGGCGCTCACCTGCGACACGGTGAAGGCCCCGCGGACGTCGCCTTCGTAGCGCAGCATCACCGTCGCGGCGTCGTCGGTCGTCATGTCGTGGCCGCGGCGCCGCTTGACGAACGTGGCGAGGTCGGCCGTCACCTGCGTGACGCGCCGGCCACACAGGAAGGACGTGAGGTCCATCCAGTGCGACCCTATGTCCGCCACCGCGCGCAGCTGCCCGCCGAGCGAGGGTTCGAGGCGCCAGTTCCAGTCGTCCTCGAGCAGCAGCCAGTCCTGCAGGTAGTGGCCGGAGATGAGCCTGACCTCGCCGATGCCGCCGCTGCCGATCAGCCCGTGCACGTGCTGGCATATCGGGTAGAAGCGAAGGTTGAAGTTGACCGCGTGCACGAGGCCGCTCCGCTCGGCCACATCGAGCATCTCCGCCGATCCCGAGGTCGTCATCGCCAGCGGTTTCTCGCACACCACGTGCTTGCCCGCGCGAAGCGCGGCGAGCACGTGGCGGTGGTGAAGGTGGTTGGGCGAGGTCACGTGGACGACGTCCACGCGATCGTCGGCGAGCATGGCCTCGAAGCTCTCGTACGCCGGCGGTAGGTTGAGCTCGCGTGCACGCGCGGCTGCGGTCTCGTGGCTCGACCCGACCACACCGTGCACGTTGACTCCGAGCCGGCGCAGCGCCTCGACGTGGACGACGCCGATGAAACCGGTGCCGACCACCGCGGCACCGATCGCGCTGAGGGACTTCAATCCCTGTTCAAGTACCAGAGATGCGGAGCGTTGTCCGTACGCGCCGAGACGTCGTCGTTCGCAGCCGCGCGGTCCGCACACCACGCGACCGCGTTGGCGATGACGTGCTGGATCTCAGGCTGGAAGTAGACCGGATATTCCTCATGCCCGGGGCTGAAGTAGAAGATCCGGCCTGCGCCGCGCTGGAAGCAGCAGCCACCACGAAAGACCTCGCCGCCTTCGTACGAGCTGATGAACACCAGCTCGTCGGGCTGCGGGATGTCGAAGAACTCGCCGTACATCTCCTGGTGCGGGATCACGATCGGCTGCGGAATGCCGGCGGCGATCGGGTGCGACGGGCTGACTGTCCACACGACCTCGCGCTCGCCCATCTCGCGCCAGCGCAAGCGGCAGCTCGTCCCCATCAAGCGCATGAAGATCTTCGACTTGTGTCCCGAGTGCAGGACGACGAGACCCATGCCGTCAAGGACGCGTTGCTGGACCCGGTCGACGATCGCATCGTCGACGCGGTCGTGCGCGGCGTGTCCCCACCACGTCAGCACGTCGGTGCCGGCGAGGACCTTCTCGGTCAGGCCGTGCTCGGGCTCTTCCAGCGTCGCGATCCTCACCTCGACGCCATCGAGGTGTCGCTCGATGCCTTCAGCGATGGGCGCGTGCATGCCCTTGGGGTAGATCTTCTTGACCGATTCCTGGTGTTGCTCGTGGAGGTGCTCGTTCCACACCGTGACGCGCAGGGTCCGGGCCACGAATCAGATCGTGACAGCTTCTTCCGTGCGGTGAATCGTGACCGGCTGCCGCAGCGTCGCGGACTCGACGGCCGCCTCCATCAGCGCGATCGTGCCCAGGTTGTGGCGTCCCGACGTCTCGGGCTCGCGACCCGACTGCACCGCGGCCACGAACTCGGTGATCGTGCCGAATCCGCCGGTGCGCGGTGATGGGGAGAGCGGGATCACGCGCGGCTCGCCGTTGCGCGGAGTGACCACGACGCGGTCCTGCGACGGGTCGCTGTCCGCTGCGCTCGTCCAGACGATCTCACCGTTCTCGAACTCCATCCTCCACTCGCCCGCCCACGGGGTGATCGGCGCGGCGCTGATCCAGCTTCCGCGGTAGCTGACCACGACGCCGCCCTCGAACACGATCGATGCGACCGCGACCGACGGCCCGCTGAACGATGTCCACTCGGGGTTCCAGGCCTCGCAGTAGATGCGCTGCGGCTCGCGGCTCAGGATGAGGCGCAGGAGGTCGAAGTGGTGGATGGACATGTCCACCAGGAGCGGCTGCTCCTCGAGGTGGTGGCGCCCGCGGCCATTGGGCCCGGCAGTGGAGAACCGCCGGAAGTCGATGGAGACTTCGAAGAGCCTTCCCAGCGCCGACTCGTGGACCATCGCCGCGATCGTCCGCGGTGCGGGGAAGAAGCGGTAGTTCTGGCTGACCATGAGCAGGAGGTCGCGCATGCGCGCCTCCTCGACGAGCAGTTGCGCCTCGGCAAGGCTGGGGGCAAAGGGTTTCTCGACCATGACGTGCAGGCCCGCTTCGAGCAGCGCGCGCGTGACCGGCACGTGGGCCGGCAGCGCCGTCGTGTTCAACGCCGCCTGTGGCTGAGTGGCGGCGACCGCCTCCTTCAGCGACTCGAAGCAGCGATCGGCGGGGAAGCCCGTCTCGGCGCGGAGGGTGTCGAGCGCGTACGGGTCCTTGTCGACGTAGGCCACGACATCAACCTCGGGGACCTGGGGCAGAACCTGGCGGGCCCAGCCGCGGCCATGTGGACCGAGTCCCACCTGGAGCAAACGAAGTGGCGGCACGGCCGAGAATGATGAAGGAACCACTTATGGACTTGACCTTCCTTAACCTCAAATGAGCGGATGACGTTACGCGCGGCGATCGTGGGCACCGGCGGAATCGCGTCGGAGCACGCGCGCACCCTCCAGGCGGCCGGCGATCGGGTCACGCTGGTCGCGGCCACGGACATCGACCCCGACCGTTTGGCCGACTTCTGCGCGACGCACTCGGTGCCCCACGCGTACGCGGACTCCGCAGCGATGATGGCCGCCGAGCACCCCGACCTCGTCCATGTCTGCACGCCACCGGGCACCCACGCGGAGCTGGCGGTCGCGGCGCTCGAGGCCGGCGCCACGGTCTTCTGCGAGAAGCCGCTGTGCGGCTCGCTGGCCGAGCTCGACCGAATCGAGGCGGCTGAGAAGAGGACGGGTCGTTACTGCGCCGGCGTGGTGCAGTGGCGGTTCGGGTCGGCCGCCAAGCACCTGCGAGGGCTGATCGCCGGCGGCGTCCCCGGCCGCCCACTTCTTGGGCTGTGCCAGACCACCTGGTACCGCGATGCCGCCTACTACTCGGCACCGTGGCGCGGACGGTGGGACACCGAGCTTGGGGGCGCGACGATGACCCAGGGGATCCACGCCATCGACCTGCTGCTGTGGCTGATGGGCGAGTGGCGCGAGGTCGTCGCGACGGTCGCGACCCTCGACCACGACATCGAGGTCGAGGACGTCTCCCTGGCGCTCATCCATTTCGCCGGCGGCGCGCTGGGAAGCGTCGTCAACAGCGTCAGCTCGCCGCACCAGCAGACCCGGCTGCGTTTCGACTTCCAGCGTGCAACGTTCGAGGTCGCGTGCCTTTACGCCTACGGCAACGAGGACTGGTCATGCACGCCGGCGCCTGACGCCGGCGACGTCGCGGCCGCGTGGTCGGCGATTCCTTCCGATGTGCCCGGTGTGCATTCGGCTCAGCTCGCCGACGTGCTCGATGCTCTCGAGTCGGGGCGCCGGCCCCCCGCATCGGCTGCCGAGCACCGGCCGACACTCGAGCTGATCACGGCGCTGTACAAGTCCGCAGCCACGGGCGCATCGGTATCTCGGGGGTCGATACAGCGGGGCGATCCCTTCTACGCGCACGTGGCCGGCACGCTCGCGCGGCGGTGAGCTTTCGGCCGGTCGCCGATCTGCCGCTCGACGGCGAGGTCTACGCCGAGGGATGGCAGACGTGGAGCGGCGTCAACGTCTTCCGGCCAGGCCAGACCTCACCGAGAGCGATCGACGAGCGCGCGCAAACCGTGATGTACCGGCGTGGCAAACCGGTGCCCGAAGGGGTCATCCAAGCGGAGGGGGTCCTTGCTGTCGCGACGCCGGACGAGCCGGTGAGGGCGTGGTTCGCGCCCGACCCGGCGCACGAGGTGGCGACGCTGCGGCTGCGCGAGCGCGGTGGCCGGTGGGAGCTCTCCGCGGATGGACCGGTCGATGAGCTCGAGGGCTCGACGCTGCTGGGTGCGCTCGAGTCCGTCGGCGATCGCCTGCGAGCCGGCTCCGTGAAGTCGGTGCCGCCCGGCTGGTCGACGTGGTCCTACTACTTCAAGCATGTGACCGAGGCGGATGTTCTCGAGAACCTCGCGGCCGCCCGGCGCCTCCAGCTGCCGATCGAGATCGTCCAGCTCGACGACGGCTTCGAGAGCGAGATCGGCGACTGGTTCGACGTGCGCCCCGAGTTCGGGTCCGTCGAACGCCTGGCGCGGCGAATCACCGATGCGGGGCTCCGGGCCGGGATCTGGATTCCGCCCTTCATGGTGAGCCCGGCCAGCGCGCTGGCGAAGGAACACCCCGACTGGCTGGTTCCGGACCTGGGTGCGGGCCGGCACTGGGACCAGGAGATGCGAATCCTCGATATCACGAATCCGGCGGCCGCGGACCACATCGCCAGCGTCTTTCGCAGGTGGTCGAGCTGGGGCTACACCTTCTTCAAGCTCGACTTCCTCTACGCGGCCGCCATCCCCGGGATCGACCGCTACCGGCAGGGCATGCAGCTCATCCGCGATGCGGTGGGCCCGGACGCGACGCTCCTCATCGGCGGAGCGCCGCTCCTACCGAGCATCGGGCTGTGCGACGCGATGCGCATCGGCCCGGACGTGCTGCCCGAGCTTCCGAGGCCGCAGCTCGACCTGGCGAACACCGTGCGCATCACGACGCTGCGTTCGTGGATGAACGGGCGCCTGTGGCTGAACGACCCCGACACTCTGGTCGCGCGTCCGGAGATCGCGGAGCGCGAGGCGTGGGCCGCGCACCTGATGAGCTACGGCGGCCTGCGATTCTCGAGTGACCGGCTGTCCGCGCTCGACCGGCGCGGGCTCGAGCTAACGCGTCGCTTCCTGGGCGCTTGAGCCCCGCACTATGAGGTGTGCGGGCAGGACGACGTTGCGCTCGCTCACCGAGCCCTCTGTGACCATGCCGAGCAACAGGCGCATCGCCTCCGTGCCGATCTCGTAGAACGGGACGTGCACCGAGGTCAGCGGCGGGGTCGTGTACGCCGCGACGTCGATGTCGTCGCAGCCGACGACGGCGCAATCCCCCGGCACCTTCCGGCCCGCGGCCCGGAGCGCCGACAGCGCGCCGATCGCCATCAGGTCGTTCTGGGCGAAGATCGCGTCGAGGTCAGGCCGGCGCGCCAGCAAACGCGCGATCGCCGCGCTGCCTCCGTTCACGTCGCCGCCTCCATCCTCCACGAGGCTCGGATCGAAGGCGATCCTCGACTTGCCGAGGGCATCGCGATATCCGGCAAGTCTTGCTCCAGACGAGCGCCGGCCCCCGCCGCCGGTGACGGTGGCGACGATCCGGCGGCCGGATTCGAGCAGGTGGCGGGTCGCGATCAAGCCGATCTGCGTGTCGTCCGACGTGACCGTCGTCACGCCGCCACCCGGCACGGCGTGGAGGCTGACGGTCGGCAGAGCGCGGTCGAGGACCTGCTCCAGGGCGGCCTCCTCCTCCATGCCGGGCGCGGCCAGGAGAATGCCGTCGACCCGGCGCTCCATCATCGCGGGCAGCGCGTACTCGGTGCCCGAGCCCTCGGGCTCGACGCTGCTGATGATCACGCCGAAGTCCTGGCGTCGCGCCTCCTGCTCGGCCCCGACGAGGATGCGGCTGAGGTTGCGGTCGCTGAGGTCGTTCGTGATGACTCCGACCGTCTGCGTGCGCTGCATGACGAGGCTGCGCGCCTGCAGGTTGGGGACGTAGCCGAGGTCGCTCGCGGCCTGGAGGATGCGCGCGCGGGTCAAGTCGGAGACGGAGCCGCCACCGTTGAGGACCTTGCTAGTGGTCTGGAAGCTCACCCCCGACCGCGCCGCCACGTCCTTGACCGACACATGTCGGGAACCCCTGCGCTCCCTCACGCTCCGGGTATTATGCGTCCGGAAGCGAACGTTCGCCTAAGGCAGGCGGGTGAGCGCAAGTTGCGATAGTCCGGACTAACGACCGGTGTTGGCTCCGCCAATGCGCTGATAGTCCGGACTAACGCGCAAGTAAGTGAGGAGGCGGCCGTCGTTGGTACCCCGTCCCGAGTACCCCCGGCCGGCCTTCCGCCGGGCGGACTGGATCAACCTGAACGGCGAGTGGGACTTCGCGACGGGCGCGACTCCGCGCTACGACCGCACGATCCTCGTCCCGTTCTGCCCTGAATCGACGCTGTCGCATATCGGCGAGGCGCCCGGCGACGTCGTCTGGTACCGGCGCACCTTCGACGCCCCGCGTGCCGACAGTCTCCACCTCCATTTCGGCGCGGTCGACTACCGGGCGACGGTCTGGGTCAACGACGTCGAGGTCGCCCGCCATGAAGGCGGGCACACACCCTTCACCGCTGACATCACGGCCGCGATCAAGCCCTCCGGCAACGTGCTCGTCGTCCGCGCCGAGGACCCGCTCGCCGACAAGACCATTCCCCGTGGCAAGCAGCACTGGAAGGAGAAAGGCGAGGGCATCTTCTACACGCCCACCACGGGTATCTGGCAGACGGTCTGGCTCGAACCACTGCCTGCCCGGCACCTGAAGGGGATCCGCCTCCAACCCGACTTCGACCACGGCGTCCTGCAGTTCGAGCTCGAGGGCGGCGTGGAGGCTCGAGTCGTCGTGAGCCTGGACGGCGACCAGGTGGGTACCTGGTCGGGCGAGGGTCGCGGATTCCTGCGACTCGAACGCAAGGCGAGCTGGCCCGGCGCGCTGTACGACGTCGAGGTAACCGCCGGCGACGACCGCGTCGA
>DATEHC010000061.1:0-5785 GCA_035279785.1 Candidatus Dormiibacterota bacterium | reverse complement strand
GACCAGGATCGCCAGTCCGACGACCGCCTCGGCCGCGGCGACCGTCATCGACATCAGCGCGAACAGCTGGCCTTCGTAGTTCTGCAGCTGGCGCGAGAAGGTCACGAGCGCGAGGTTGGCCGCGTTGAGCATCAGCTCGATCGAGATGAGGATCACGAGCGGGTTGCGCCGCACGAGCACACCGATCGTGCCCAGGACGAACAGGATCACGGCCAGGCCGAGAAACCACGATGCGTCGAGCGTCGAGCCGCCGATCGTGAGACTGCTCATAGATCGTCGACTCGCTTCCGGCTGAGATAGATGGCGCCGATCGCGGCAACCAGGAGCAGGATCGACGTCAGCTCGAACGGATAGAGGTAGTTCGTGAAGAGGTAGACGGCGATCCACTGCACGCTGCCGAAGATGTTGAGGTCCGCCTTCTCGGGCTGGCGGAACTGGACGCCCTGGAGCAGGGCGTACACAAGCCCGAGGAAGACGAGAGCGAAGATGCCGGAGAGCCATGACTGGAACCGGAGGCGCCCACGGCCCAGCTCGCGGGCCGGCCCGAGGAGCGCGATGACGAAGAGGAACAGCACCATCACCGCGCCCGCGTAGACGATGATTTGCACCGCAAAGACGAACTGCGCGCTGAGCAGCAGGAACATGATGGACAGCGAGATCATCACGACCACCAGGCTCAGCACCGAGCGGATCGGCTGGCGTGCGGTGATGACGCCGATCCCGCCGATGACCGCCAGCGCGGCGAAGACGAAGAAGACCGCGATCGCCACTACTTCTTCTTCTCGTATGAGTCCGTCTGGGGGGGAGCATGCCCCCCTTTGTCGGCAGTCGGGCCTAGCCCTCCTGCCGACACCCCCCCTAGGCGTGCCTGGACATCCGGCGGCAGCGGCTCGAGCAGCTTCTCCTTGGTGTAGATGAACTTCTCCCGGCTCACGTCGGAGAGCTCGTACTCCGGCCCAAGCACGATCGCCTGCACCGGGCATGCCTCCTCGCAGTAGCCGCAGAAGATGCAGCGCAGCATGTTGATCTCGTAGGTCTTGGCGTAGCGCTCGCCGGGCGAGACACGGTTCTCCTCGGAGTTCTCGGCCGCGATGACGAGGATGCAGCCCACCGGGCACGCGGCCGCGCACAGCTCGCAGCCGATGCAGCGTTCAAGGCCGTTGTCGTAGCGGCGAAGGTAGTGGCGTCCGCGGTAGCGCTCGGAGCGGACCGACTTGTCCTCGGGGTACTCGAGCGTGACAGGCGGGCGGAAGGTCTCGGTCAGCGTCGTCTTCAGGCCGGTGAGGAGCGCCGCGACGTCCTGCGCCACGTTGGGTTGCTTGGGTCTCTTCAGATCCTTCGCTTCGTCGTCTGCCATAACTACCCCTCAAGCGCGACGAGGATCGTCGCGGTCACGATCACGTTGGCCATCGCGAGCGGCAGCATGACCTTCCAGCCGAGCCGCATGAGCATGTCGTAGCGCAGGCGCGGGAAGGTTCCGCGCAGCCAAATGTAGACGAAGATCATCACCACTACCTTCAGAAAGAAGGCCAGCACCGGCGGCACGAACCACAGGTACCAGCCGCCGAAGAAGAGCAGCACCGCCAGCGTCGAGACCGTGATCACGTTGAGGTACTCGGCGAGGTAGAACATCGTGAACTTCAGCCCCGAGTACTCCGTGAGGAAGCCGCCGATCAGCTCCTGCTCGGCCTCGGGCAGATCGAACGGCGTGCGGTTCGTCTCGGCCGTGGCCGCTATGAGATAGATGATGAAACCTATCGGCGTGAGCAGGATCAGGGGGATCGGTCCGTGGTACGGACCCCACGTGACCGTGTACTCGACGATGTCGCGCAGGCGCAGGGAGCCGACGATCATGAAGGTCGGCACCAGAGACAGGCCAAGTGCCATCTCGTAGCTGATCAGCTGCGCGGCGGAGCGCAGGCCGCCGAGCAGCGAGTACTTGTTGTTGGATGCGTAGCCGCCGAGCACGATCGCGTAGACGTTGAGGGAGCTGACGGCGAAGACCAGGAGGATGCCGACGTTGACGTCGGCGATCCAGTACTGAACGTTGTACCAGAGGCCGATCGGGATCACGGCCCAGGCCAGGAAGGCCGCCGCCACGCCGATCGTCGGCGCGATCACATAAAGGACGCGATCCGTCTTCTCGGGGACGAAGCTCTCTTTGAACGCGAGCTTGATGCCGTCGGCGGCGAGCTGCATCAGGCCGATCGGTCCGACGCGGTTCGGTCCGGGCCGCCGCTGGATCCGGCCGAGCGCCACGCGCTCGAACCACACCGTGTACGCGGTCGCGGTGAGGACGACGAACAGCAGCAACGCCATCGCGACGACGACGACGACCCAGTGGCCGATCGGGTCGTTGTAGATGTTGCTCACGGGTGCGACGATCCGATCAAGACGGGCGTGGGCTGGGGCTCGAGGTCCGGAAGCGTGAGCCCCATCTGGCGCTGCAGCGGGACGATTCCCACGAAGTCGAGCGTCAGCCCGAGCGCGGCGCCGAGGTCGCACAGCACTTGCCACCCCTCGCGCAGCGGCGGCTTGAGCGCGACCGGTGGGCGCAGGAACTGCACGGTTCCCTCGAGGTTGGTGTAGCTCCCCTGCCGCTCGGCGAACGTCGCCGCGGGCAGCACGACCGCCTGCCCGTAGCCGTCACGCGGCAGGTGGTCCCACGCGGCCACGAACTTCACGGAGGTCGGGATGCCCGCGGTCGGCGGCGGACCCCAGCTGAACAGCGTCTCGATGCCGTCGAGCTTGTCCCACCCGGCGACGCCTTGCGCCAGCGCGCCGCGCTCGTTGGTGGCGCGGTAGAGAGCCATCTCCTTGCCGCCTACCTTCTCCGCCAGGTCACCGCATGCCGACGCGAGGGCATTCATGTCCTCACTTCCGTGGCCGTCGCCAAACAGCACGGCGACGAGCCCGCCGGGGTTCTTCAGCCACTCGTGCCCGGCCAGCTTGCCGATCTCGGCTGCGGCCTCGCCCGGCTTGTTGCGGATGTGCACGGTCCCCGCGTGGCGGTCGAAATCGACGCCGTCGGGGTAGACCACGATCAGCTTCGCGCCCCGCTTCCTCACCGCCTTCTTGACGCGGAGGTTGACGATTGGAGCGTCGTCCTCGAGGTCGGATGCGACGACCACGATCACGCGCGCGTCATCTATCTCTTTGATGCGAAGCGTAGGACCGGCAGGCGCGGGGATCGCGGTGCGGCCGTGCATCTTGACCCTGGCACCCTTGAGCGGGCCGTCCAGCAGCTTGCGGAAGAGAAACGCCTCTTCGTTGGTGATGTCCTGCGGTAGGGAGATGCCGAGCTTCGCCCCTTTCCCCTTGATGCCGGCCGCCACCGCGTTGATCGCGTCGGCCCAGGTCGTGCGCTTGCCCGCGATCGAAGGCGTGCGCAGGCGGTTGGGCGAGTTGACGTCGGTGTAGTCGAAGCGGCCGCGGTCGCAGATCCAGCCCTCGTCGATGTCGTCGTTCTCGTGCGACGTGATTCGCACCAGCTGGTCGCGGCGCTGCCACTGGGTCATGCTGCAGCCGACTGCGCACTTGGAGCACACGGTCTCCGTGTGCGTCATGTCCCAGGGGCGAGACTCGAAACGCCACACCCGAGAGGTGAGAGCGCCGACGGGGCAGAGGTCGACGATGTTGCCGCTGAAGATCGACTGCAGCGGCCTGTCGAACTGGCTCGTAATGAACGACTCCACGCCCCGCTCGGCGGTCGTCAGCTCCTGCTCCCACGCGATCTCGTCGTAGTAGCGCGTGCACCGGTAGCAGAGGACGCAGCGTTCGCGGTCGAGCGCGATCTTCTCCGACAGCGGGATCGGCTTCTTGAAATGGAGGCGCGGCCCGTCGATGCGGCTCGTCGGATAGCCGTGGCGGAAGGTGAAGTCCTGGAGCGGGCACTCGCCGCCCTTGTCGCACACCGGACAGTCGAGCGGATGGTTGACGAGCTCGAACTCGAGAACGTCTGCCCGTGCCTGCACCGCGAGCGGCGTCTGGGTCTTCACGACCATTCCCTCGGAGACGTACGTGCTGCACGCGACGCGGGCGATCGGAGGACCCGGCGTGATCTCGACCACGCACAGCCGGCAGGCGCCGACGTAATCCAGCTTGTGGTGGTAGCAGAAGACCGGGATCTCCACCCCGACCTGCTTGGCCGCCTCGACCACGAGAGTGCCTGCCGGCACGGTCACCGAGCGGCCGTCCACCGTGAGCGTGACGTCAGGCATCAGTCCTCCTCGCGAGCGAGGAGGTGGCAAGGGCGGCCCCTTCCTTCTCTGCGCTGCAGAAGTGGTGCAGCGCGTGCTCCTCGTACTCCTGCCGGAAATGCGTGATGCTCGATGCGATCACCCAGCCCGCCGCGTCGCCGAGACCGCAAAGGCAGCGCCCGGCCTGCAGCCCGGCCTGGACGCGATCGAGGATGGCGATGTCCTCCGGGCCGCCTTCGTCCGAGAGGATGTGCTCGTAAGCGCGTACGGCCCAGTTGCCTCCGACGCGGCACGGCGTGCACTTGCCGCACGACTCGTGCGCGTAGAACTGCAGCAGCCGGTGAGCGGCCTTGACGGCGCAGAACCGGTCGTCCATGACGATGACGCCGCCGGAGCCGCCCATCGTGGCGAATGTGCGTCCGCCGATGTTGAGCGGTGGGATGGGATGGCCCTTGAGGTTGGCGACATCCTTGATGCCGTCGAGATCGGTCGTGGTGTCGAGGAGGTCGCCCGGCATCACCGGTGCCGATGAGCCGCCGGGCCACCAGGCCTTGATCTTGCGGCCGGGCAGAGCGCCGCCGGCCATACCCTCGATGAGGTCGCGGTAGGTCTTGCCGATCTCCATCTCGTAGTTGCCCGGACGCTGGACATGGCCGCTGACCGTGAACATGCGGGTGCCCTTGGCCTTCTCGGTCCCGAGCTTCGCGTATTCGGCGGCGCCGTTCTCGATGATCCACGGCACGGTGCTGATCGTCTCGACGTTGTTGACCGTCGTCGGGCGGCCCCACGCGCCCTTTTGCGCTGGGTAAGGCGGCTTCCATGCGCGCGGCTGTGCCCGCTTGCCTTCCAGAGACTCGAGCAGCGCGCCCTCCTCGCCGCAGATGTACGCGCCGTGGCCCCGGAAGATGCGGATGTCGAGCGGCCAGTCGGCGCCGAACGGTTTGTCCCCGACGTAGCCCTTCGCGTGCATCTCGGCGATGCCCTCGGTGAGGCGCTTGAAAGGCACGTCGTACTCACCGCGGATGTAGATCCAGGCCTGGTGCGAGCGGATCGCAAATGCCGCTATGCCGATGCCCTCGAGGAGCATGTGCGGTGAGTTTTCCATCAGGTAGCGGTCCTTGGCAGAGCCGGGCTCGGACTCGTCGGCGTTGATGACGAGGTGCATCGGGAGCGCGGATTCCTTGGGCATCAACGACCACTTGACGCCGGTCGAGAAGTCGGCGCCGCCGCGGCCGCGAAGCCCCGAGGCCTTGACCTCGTCGATGAGCTGGTCGTGGGTCATCGTGGTCAATGCCTTGCGCATCGCTCCATAGCCGCCGAGCGACTCGTACACATCGACCGTGTGCAGGTTGTCGGTGCCGAACCAGCGGGTAAGCACAGGCCCCTTCGTCGTGCCGCGGAGCTCAGGCATCGGCCTTCCTCTTTCTAGGTGCTCTGGGGGGCTTGACTCGCCCCTCCGCCGCGTTCGGCGGCGCCTCCCCGCTGCGTGGGGAGGAGGGGGAGGAGGGCGCTCCGCCCTTTCGCTCGGCGATCAGCGCGTCGATCTTTTCGGTCGTGAGGTCGTGGTGGTACTCGTGGTCGAGCCG
>DATEHC010000060.1:0-16890 GCA_035279785.1 Candidatus Dormiibacterota bacterium | reverse complement strand
GGGTGAAAGCTTCACGTCGATCGGCAACCCTCCGACGTAGACGCTTCCTACCATCCGCATCGCGTTCACGTCGATCTTCACGACGTGTCCCGTGTACTCCGTTGAGATCATCAGGAAGCTGCCGTCCGCGCTGAAGTCGAGATGATCGGCGCCCGACCATGGGATGCCCACCGCTCCAAGCAGCGCCCAGCCATGCCGCCAGTCACGAAACTCGACGCGGTTCAGGCGCTCGACCACGTCGATCGCCTTGGTCCCGTCGGGCGTGAAGTAGAGGTTGTAGGGGAAAGGGATGTTGACCTGGTCGGAAGGCCTGCCCGTATGAATGTCGAGGACCGTCAGGCTGCTCGAGCCTTCGTTGTCCACGTACAGCGCGCTCATGTCCCACGCGGGAGCGATGTGGTGCGGGATCGAGCCGACGCGGTAGTGGTCGATGATCTTGAAAGTGAGCGGATCGATAACGTCGACCGTCCCGGCTACGCTGTTCGGCACGTAAACCCGCGGCGGCAGCTCGCACAGCGGGCACGGCACAGCGCCCGACAGGGTGTTGGCGTAGACGTTGAACGCCGGCTGCGGGAGGCTGGTCGGTTGGACGTCGGGAGCCGGCAGCAGGCGCGCCGGCGGGGCGGCCTCAGCGGCAGAGCCGCTCGCGCTTATCGGCGGGGCGGTCCAGACCACCGCCGCGACGACAGCGGCCGGGCTGAGGACCGCGAACACGAACACCGCCGCGAAAAAGATCCGGAAGACGCGCGAGCGCAGGGCACCGCCCAGAGCGCTCTTGCCGTCTTTATTCGTCTGGAAGATCTTCAAGTTTGGGGGTCAACTCACACACCCAGCGACCGTCGTCCAACCGGCGGATGAAGCGAGCATAGCCCTGGTTTCGGGCGACGTTGAGAAATTGTTCCTGGGTGATCAGCGTCCGCAGGCGCGCCAGGTCGGCGTACGTGGTGTCCCGCATGATTCCGCCCACCACGCCCGCCAGCTCGCGCCACTGGCCCTCGGAGAGCGGCTCGCCGTAGCCTGCGATGGTGACGAGCAGGGCGGCCGTGGCGCCTGTGATGGTCTCCGGCAGGATCTTTTCCGACTTGGCGCGGGCGATGATCTCGCGGCCCGTGCTGATGATGTCGGCGATGCGGTCACGGCGAACACCGATGATGTCCCGGCCGCTTCCCACGGTCGTTCCTTCGAGGTATCGCGGCCCAGCGTCCATTGTCAAGCTCACTATTCTAGGTAACGCCTGAGTTGGACCTCGACCTCTCGCCCCAGCACGCTACGTTCCGGGACGCAGTTCGAGAGATGGCCCAGAGCGCGGTCAAGCCCCTCGCCGAAGCGGTCGATCGGGAGCACCGTTTTCCGGTGGAAGCGATCGAGGCGGCGACCGAGGCGGGCCTCATGGGGGTCCTGATTCCGCGGGAATACGGCGGCGCCGGCCTCGATGCCCTGGCCTTTGCGATCTGCATCGAGGAGCTTGCCCAGGCATGCGCCTCGACCGCGGTCATCGTGGATGTCCACACCAGCGTGGGCACGGAGCCGATCCTCCTTTTCGGCGATGAGGAGCAGAAGCGCCGTTGGCTGCCCCGGCTCGCCAAAGGTGAGATCCTGGGCGCGTTCGCGCTGACCGAGCCTTCTTCGGGCTCGGACGCCGCCTCCCTGAAGACGACCGCGCGCCGCAACGGCAGCGGATACGTGCTCAACGGCAGCAAGGTCTTCATCACGAACATCGGCCACGCGGGCCTGTATGTGGTGTTCGCGCGGACGGGCCCGGATGAGCGGGCCGCCGGCGTGAGCGCCTTCCTGGTGCCCGCGGACGCGCCCGGAGTCCATGCCGGCCAGGTGTTCGACAAGATGGGCCTGAACGGCTCTCCTACCGGCGAGCTTCTGCTGGAGAACGTCAGCGTGCCGGCCGCCAATCGCCTTGGGGGCGAGGGCCAGGGTTTCACGATCGCGATGCGCGCGCTGGACTCGGGCAGGATCGGCATCTCCGGCCAGGCGCTCGGCATCGCGCAGGCCGCCGTCGACGAGGCCAGGGCCGTCATGCGAGCGGGCCGCCACGAACAGGGCGATGAGTTCTCGCTGGCGGACATGGCCACCCGGGTCCACTCGGCGCGCCTGCTCGCCTACAACGCGGCGTCGCGCTGCGCCCGCGGTCTGCCTTTCACACGCGAGGCTTCGATGGCCAAGCTCCACTCGACCGACACAGCCATGCAGGTCGCGCTCGACGCCCTGCAGGTCGCAGGCGAAGACGGCGCCGTCCGGGGCAGCCCCTTCGAACGCCACCTGCGGGACGCAAAGGCGCTGCAGATCTATGAGGGCTCGAACCAGGTCCAGCGGGTCGTGATCGCGCGCGAATTGCTCAAAAACAGATAATCCAATTCGGATGGACTTCGAATTCAGCGCCGAGCAGGTGGCGATCCGGGACACGATCCGCGAGCTCGTGCAGGATCGCGTAGCTCCGCGCGCGGCCGAGATCGACCAGTCGGGCGAGTATCCGAAGGACATCGAAGAGCTGTTCGCCGAGAACGGAATCCTGGGCATCCCGTTCCCCGAGGAGTACGGCGGCATCTCGGGATCGAGCGTGACCATCTGCATGGGCATCGAGGAGATCGCCAAGGCGTGCGCGAGCTCTTCGCTGATCCTGGCGGTGCAGGCGCTCGGCTCGTATCCAATCCTGGTCGCGGGCACCGAAGAGCAGAAGAAGCGAATGTGCCCGCCGCTCGCGTCGGGCGAGAAGGTCGCGGCGTACGCGCTGTCCGAGCCCGGCAGCGGATCCGACGCCGCCGCGATGAAGACGCGGGCGCGCAAGGTCGGCAACGAGTACGTGCTGAACGGGACCAAGCAGTTCATCACGCACGGAAGCATTGCGGGCACGCTCGTGGTGTTCGCACAGACGGACGGTGGGAGCGATCACAAGTCGATCTCCGCGTTCGTGCTCGAGCGAGAGGCGAGCCCTTGGAAGGTGGAGAAGCTCGAGCACAAGCTCGGCATTCGCGGGTCACCGACGGCGCAGATCGTCCTCGAGGACGTCAAGGTGCCGGCTGCGAATCGCCTTGGTGACGAAGGGGCGGGCTTCAAGATCGCGCTCGCGGTGCTCGACCGTTCACGGCCCGGCATCGGCGCTCAGGCGCTCGGCATCGCGGAGGGTGCGTTCGCCTACGCGTTGAACTATGTGAAGGAGCGCGAGCAGTTCGGACAGGCGATAGCGAGCTTCCAGGGCATACAGTTCATGCTCGCCGACATCGCGACCCAGATCGAAGCAGCTCGTCACCTGGTGTTTCAAGCCGCGACCAAGGTCGACTCGAAGGCGCAGGACCTCACGAAGGTGGCGGCGATGGCGAAGCTGTTCGCCTCCGACATGGCGATGAAGGTGACCACGGACTGCGTCCAGCTCCTCGGAGGTTATGGCTACATAACGGACTACCCGGTCGAAAGAATGATGAGAGACGCGAAGATCACTCAGATCTACGAGGGCACGAACCAGATCCAGAGGGTTGTGATAGCCCGGGCGCTGCTTCGTTGACCCCCGAGCCGCAGAGGCCCCCGCCGCCGCCTCCACCACCACCGCCTCCGCCCGGGCCTCCGCACGCGATCGCGTCGTACTACCAGCGGCCCGTGTATGCCGCTCTGCCGGCGCCGACAGGTCGAAGCGAGACCCGAACCGTGATGTCTCTGCTGCTGGCGATCTTCGGCCTGCTGCTCGCAATGACCGGCGCCCTGATCGCCCTGCTGGCGTTCCTCACCGGCAACGGCGACCTCCTCAATGCGCTTCTGTTCGGATTCCCGGCAATGCTCATAGGGGTGGTCGCGTACTTTCTCGGCCGCTCCGCGCTGAATCGCATCAAGGAATCGCCGTCGACGTTGGGCGGACGCCCGACTGCCGTGGCGGGTTGGGTAATCGGCGCGGTCACGACCGCGGTCGGAGCCGTCGTCACCCTCGTGTGGATCGTTCTCTTCCTGATCGCCAACTTCGGAACGCCGCCGACCTAGAAGTAGTTATGGACCGGATCGGCGACGCGTTCGTGTGGCCCTTCCGTGATCCCGATTGGCTCGCGAAGGTCGTGATCATCGGGCTCATCCTGCTCATTCCCATCGTCGGCGGGATCAACGGACTCGGCTGGATGCTCGCCACGATCGACCGGTTGCGAGCTGGGGAGCAACGATTGCCGCCCGCGAACTTCGACTACCTGGGCCGGGGAGCGCAGCTGTTCGTGGTGTACCTCGTGTATTCCCTCGCGCTCGCCCTGATCGCCGTCGTGTTCTACCTGCCCGCGATCCTCATTCTTTCGTTCCAGGGCGGCCACAACCTGAACCCGTTTCTCGTCGTGAGCGGCATCGGGCTCCTGCTGCTGTCCGTAAGCATCGTGACCCTGGGCGTGCTTGCGCTCACGTTCGCAATGCCGGCGATCGCTCTAGCCGTCGACCGCAACGGAATCGCGGCGGGACTGCGGGTCGGCGACATCGTCGCCCGCATGCGCGGATCGCTCATCAACACCTTGATCGCTGGGCTTATGCTGATCGCCGCCGGGCTGGTCGGACAGCTTGGCAGCATCGCGTGCTTCATCGGGGTCGCGTTCACCAGCGCGTATGCGATTGCGATGCAGGCCTGGATCATTCGCAGTTACGAGGAGGGCTAGATGTCGGACGTGCCGCCGCCTCCGCCCGGTGGAAATGAGCCACCGCCGCCTCCTCCACCGCAGCCGCCCGGCGGCGGTTACACGCCCCCTCCGCCTCCGCCCCCACCGCCTGGTGGCGGCTACAACCCACCTCCGCCTCCGCCTGGCGGCGGATACACGCCGCCTCCGCCACCACCGCCAGGCGGCGGATACGTGCCGCCGGGGGGCGGCGGGTATGTGCCACCACCGCCGTCGGGTTACGTGCCCGCCGGGTACGGCTACGCGACTCAGCGGACTGACGGGCTCGCGGTCGCGTCGCTCATCATCGGCATCATCTCGATCGTCTGCTCGATCGCGTGCCTTGGCATCGTGCTCGGGCCGGTCGCCGCGATCATGGGGTTCATCTCGCGGCAGCGCATCTCCACGAGTGGAGGCGCGATGGGCGGCGGCACGCTGGCCGTCGTCGGGTTGGTGCTCGGCATCGTCGGATTCATCGCGAGCGTCGGCTGGTTCTTCTTCGTGATCGTTTCCGGGGCGTTCAACAACACAACAGGATCACCAACCCCGTAACGTCCAACCCCGGTGCCGCGTTGTTAAAATCCCGGTGCTCATGTCGCGGCCGCGGCCAAAACGGGCCAGGCGTTCTCGCTACAACGTCTCCTACCGCCTGACAAGGTCATTCCCGGCGGCGATCATTGCCGCCCTCCTGCTGGTCCTGGTCCTTGGCGCGACGTTCACGTACAAGCGCCTCGATGACTTCGTCAGCGCGACGACAGGCCATCACATCAATCCGATCGGCGAGGTCGCGCAGGTCGTCAACCCGCAGCCCGGCTCGATCGCGTACAAGCTGCAGCACGGCCAGCAGGTCAACATCCTGCTGCTCGGAATGGGCGGCTACGAGAACGACGCGCCGTACCTGACCGACTCGATCATGGCCGTCTCGATCGACCCCAACAGCAACCGCGTGATGATGGCGTCCATCCCGCGCGACCTCGTAGTGCACATGAACCTGCAGAGCAATCCAAGCCGCATCTGGACGCAGAAGATCAACGCGGCTTACGAGGTGCCGTACACCGACATCATCTGTTGCGTCGCGTCCCAGTACACCGGACCGAACGGTGGCGGACTTGCGGCGGAGCACGAGGTCGGCAAGGTCACGGGTCTCACCTTCGATCACTACATCGCCATCGACTTCGTCGCGTTTCGCGACATGGTCAACGCGCTCGGAGGCGTCGACGTCTGCCTGACGACGAACCTCGACGACCTCGAGTACCCCAACTACAGCAATGGCTACATGCCCATCCACTTCAAGGCGGGGTGCCAGCACCTGAACGGCGAGCAGGCGCTCGAGATCGCACGCTCGCGCCACGCGATCGAACCCGAGCAGTCGTCCGACTTCGGTCGCGCGCGCCGGCAGCAGGACATCATGCAGGCGATCAAGAAGAAGGCGACCACGGTGAACGGCTTCGCCAAGGCGCCGCAGTTGCTGACCGCGCTGCAGAAGAACATCCACACCGACATGACGCCGACCGACATGAAGGCGATTTACGACTGGGGCAAGAACCTCCCCGACAGCTCGATCGTGCGCGTCGCACTGACGGCGCCGTCGGGCGCGGCCGAGGGCAACCTTCTCGATTCATACGACTGCGGCCTCGGCCCAGGCGCCTCACAGCTGTGCGCCGACGACCCGACCTACGGAATGATCCACAGGTACATCGCGTCGGTGTTGATCAGCCCCAAGACGCTGGCCGAGAAGGCGCCTGTGCAGTTCGTCAACGGCTCGAACAACTTCCCGGGCCTGGACCAGCGCGTCACCTCGATGTTCGATCCCACGGGGCTTGCGCTGAACGATCCCGTCACGCACCACCCGGTGCCGACGACGCAGATCCTCGACTACTCGGGAGGCAAGTTCCCGCTGACCACGCAGTACCTCGAGAACTTCTTCGGGGCGCCGGTGGTCAACGCGACGCCGGCCAATCCGGCGCCGGCGGCGGGCCAGCAGACGTACGGCCTCGTCGTGGTGATCGGCCATGACTTCGCCCTACATTGGTTGGGCGAATAACGACGACCTCTTAAGAAGCTTTCGGGCGGGCGACGTCCGCGCGCTGGCGCGGGCCATAACGCTCATCGAACGTCGCGACCCGGCATTGCGCGCCCTTGAAGAGGCCTTGCGCGAAGGCGCGCAGACGCCGGGGGTCACCGGCTTCACGGGCGCGCCCGGTACGGGCAAGTCGACGCTCGTGGATGCCGTGGTCGCGCTTCTACGCCGGCAAGAGCAGTCGGTCGCGGTCCTGGCCACCGACCCCAACTCGCCCTTCACGGGCGGCGCGATCCTGGGCGACCGCGTGCGCATGCAGCGCCATGCCCTCGACACCAAGGTCTTCATTCGCAGCATGGGGGCGCGCGGACACCTGGGCGGACTGTCGCTGGCGACGCGGGAGGCGATCCGGATGCTCGGCGCGTTCGGGTTCGACCAGGTGGTTCTGGAGACGGTGGGTGTCGGACAGTCCGAGCTCGAGGTGGCCGCCGTGGCCGACACGACCGTGGTGGTGCTCACGCCGAACCTCGGTGACAGCGTCCAGATGATCAAGGCAGGGATTCTCGAGATCGCGGACGTGTTCGTCGTCAACAAGGCCGACATCGAGGGCTACCGGCGGGTCGTGGCGGAGCTTCGAACGATGCTTAACCTCGCCCCCAAGACCGCCTGGCGCCCGCCGATCATCCCGACCACGGCGACCAGGGGGGAGGGCATCCAGGAGCTCTGGGACGCCGTCCTGGCCCACCGCAAGCACCTGGAGGCCAGCGGTCGGGCCGGAGAGCTGGCCGCCAGGCGCCTCCGCGACGAGACGGCCGAGGTCGCCGCCGAGCTGGCCCGAGACAAGGCCCGGCGCGCCCTGGAACAGGACCCGGCGCTGGTCGATCGCCTGCTGAACGAAGGCACGCCGTACCGTACGGCGGAGGAGATCCTGCGTTCTCAAACCGATAATTGAATTGAGTTGAAAGTAACCGCCCGCGACGCAAGAGAGGTGTGGCGCGAGGAGTTCGAGGCGAGCCCCAGGCGGGACGACGGCCTCGAGACCTCGACGATCTCCGGCATCCCACTGAAGCCGCTGTACACGGCGGACGACCTGCCGAAGCGACTCGAAGAGATGCCCGGCCAGTTCCCGTACACGCGCGGCATCCACCCGAGCGGCTACCGAGGCCGGCTATGGACGATGCGCCAGTTCTCCGGCTTCGCCACCGCGGAGGAGACGAACCGCCGCTACAAGTACTTGCTCGCCAACGGCCAGACCGGGCTTTCCGTCGCTTTCGACATGCCCACCCTGATGGGCCAGGACTCGGACGCCCCCACGAGCCGCGGCGAGGTCGGACACTGCGGCGTCGCGATCGACTCTCTCGCCGACATGGAGGCGCTGTTCGACGGGATCCCGCTCGGCGACATCACGACGTCCATGACCATCAACTCGCCGGCCGCGATATTGCTCTGCATGTACATCGCGGTTGCCGAGAAGCAGGGGGTTCCCGCCACCAGGCTCGGCGGCACTCTGCAGAACGACATCCTCAAGGAGTTCATCGCGCAGAAGGAGTTCATCTTTCCGCCCGAGCCGTCGATGCGGCTCGTCGTGGACTCGATCGAGTACTGCGCGAAGGAGGTTCCGAAGTGGAACACGATCTCCATCTCCGGCTACCACATCCGCGAGGCAGGCTCGACCGCGGCGCAGGAGCTCGCGTTCACCCTCGCCGACGGCATGGCCTACGTCGACGCGTGCATCGAGCGCGGGATGCAGATCGACGACTTCGCGTCGCGGCTCTCGTTCTTCTTCGACGCCCACATCGACTTCTTCGAGGAGATCGCGAAGTTCCGCGCCGCGCGAAGGATCTGGGCGCGGTGGATGCGCGATCGCTACGGCGCTCGACAGGAACGCTCGTGGAAGCTTCGATTCCACACGCAGACGGCCGGCGTCTCGCTGACCGCGCAGCAGCCGGAGCTCAACATCGCGCGGACGGCCATCGAGGCGCTCGCCGCGGTGCTGGGCGGCACACAGTCACTGCATACCAACGCGATGGACGAGGTTCTCGCCCTGCCCACGGACCGCGCGGCTCGCATCGCGCTGCGCACGCAGCAGCTGCTCGCGTACGAGACCGGCGTGGCGAGCACGATCGACCCTCTCGGCGGTAGCTACTTCATCGAATCGCTCACCGATGAGATGGAGCGCCAGGCCGAGGCGTACTTCAAGCGGATCGAGGAGGTCGGAGGCGTGATCCCGGCGATCGAGTCGGGCTTCTTCCAGAAGGAGATCGCCGACGCATCGTTCCGCTACCAGCAGGAGCTCGAGCAGAAGCGCCGCATCATGGTCGGCGTCAACGAGTTCACGGTCGACGAGGAGGGGCCGATCGAGATCTTGCGGATCGATCCGAAGCTCGAGAGCGAGCAATGCGCGCGGGTCCGAGAGGTCCGCGCCAAGCGCGATCAGGCGAAGTGCACCAACGCGCTCAACCGACTGCGCAAGGCCGCGGCAGGACGCGACAACCTGATGCCCTACATCCTCGACGCGGTCCGCGCGTATGCGACCGAAGGCGAGATCATGCACTCCCTCATCGAAGTGTTCGGCACTTACACCGAGACCGCGGTCGTCTGATGCCGACCGCGACCAAGCCGATCCGCATCATCGTCGCCAAGGTCGGGCTCGACGGTCACGACCGCGGCGTCAAGGTGGTGGCGCGCGCGTTGCGCGATGCGGGTTACGAGGTGATCTATACCGGTCTACGCCAGACGCCAGAGATGGTCGTCGACGCGGCGCTGCAGGAAGACGCGCAGGTGATCGGGCTCTCGATCCACTCGGGCGCGCACATGACGCTCTTCCCGGCGGTTGTCGAAGAGCTCAAGCGGCGCGACGCCACCGACATCGTGGTCTTCGGCGGCGGGATCATCCCGGACGACGACATCGCCGCGCTAAAGAAGAAGGGCGTGGCGGAGATCTTCACTCCGGGCACGCCCTTGCAGGACATCGTCGAGTGGCTGCGGAAGCGTTTTCCTGACGCTACGCAGAAGAAGTAGGGCTTTTTAGCTCGTCGTAACGATGGTCCCGGCCGCTTTGTCGTGCCAGGCCTGGCGCTGCGGATCCCACAGCTGCCACAGCCATCCGATCGCGCCGATGATGCAGATCGTGAAGCCGACCTCGAGGTTCCAGATGAAGCCACGAAGGATCGACTTGCCGACGCTCGGGTACTGGCCCGTCTGGATGTCGCGGACCTTGAAGCCGAAAACCATCATGCCGATCGTCTGTCCGCGCTGGCTCAGGAAGTAGGCGAAGTAGCCGAGGTCGATGACCAGGTTGACGAGTCCCGCGGCGCCCTGCGCCTTCTGCAGGACGGCGTCGATGATCCCGTTGATCACGACCAGGATCACCACGTCGATCAGGCCGCCCACGATGCGGAGACCGGGGCTGGCCAGGTTGCCCATCGGCGCGGCCATCGCGCCGCCCCCTCCGGGGAGGGGCTGGGGTTCTGGCGGCGGCGGGGGCATCGAACTGGGCGGCGGCGGCGGAGGCATCGATCCGGGTGGGGGAGGAGGAGGGTTTTGCATGCTTCGCGTATCATATTCGGGCCTCCCCAAACTGAGGAGCCACCGTGGGCGGCAAATGCCGCACCAGGAAGGAAATCACTGATTGCAGATCAAAGCCACCGCCCGCCAACCCCTCGGTAAGCGCTCGCGCCGATTGCTGCGCGAGGGCAAGCTGCCCGCGATCGTCTACGGCCACAACACCGAGCCGACGCCGATCACGCTGGACAAGCTCGAGTTCCAGAAGGTGTTCGTGAAGTCCGGCCGCACCCATCTCGTCGACCTCGCCATCGACGGCCGGACCGAGAAGGTGCTCGTCCGCGAGATCCAGATGCATCCCCGCCGCCAGGGCCCGATCCACGTCGACCTGTACCAGGTCAACCTCCAGGAGAAGATCGAGGTCGACGTCCCGGTGCACCTGACCGGCGAATCCGCGGCCGTCAAGCGTGGCGACGGCGACATCCTGCAGCCCATGCACTCGGTTCGAGTCGAATGCCTTCCGTCCGACATTCCCGAGGCGTTCGAGATCGACATCACGCCGCTCGAAGAGATCGAGATGGAGCTCCGCGTGTCGGAGCTCACCGTGCCGCACGGAGTGACCGTGCTCGACGAGCCCGACCAGCTGGTGGTCAAGATCGTGCCCAAGCGCGAGATGAAGATCGAGGAGGAGGTCCCGGCCGAAGCCGCTGTCCCGGCCGAGGGCGAAGCTGCAGCCGAGGGCGAAGCCGCCGCCGGCGAGGAAGCCGCCGAGTCCGAAGAATGATCGCGGCCGCGCAAAGCGGCTTCGACCTCAATCGGGACGTCTTCAGCAATCAGCCCGTCCGCGACGTCCTGTACGTCGTCGTCGGCCTGGTCGTCTTCGTCGCTTTCCTGTTCGCCGCGCGATTCGCCGCGCATTTGGTCGGTGTGCAGCTGGGCAGGCGGCAGGTCCGGCCCGACATGGTCGTCCTCGGCCGTCGGGTCGTCACCGCGCTGGTCATCCTGCTGGGCGTCTTCGCCGCGCTGGGATTCGCGGTCGAGAACGCGAACGTTCCTCTCTTCGGCCTTCTTCTAGCCACGGTCGTCGCCGCCCTGGGTGTCCAGGACCTGCTGCGGGACTACGTCTCGGGCTACTACGTCCTGTGGGAGCACCACATCCGCGTCGGCGACCACATCGCGTTCGACGGCCACGAAGGAGTGATCTCCGAGGTGAAGTTGCGGGTGACGATGCTGAAGAGCGACAACGGCGACGTCATCGTGGTGCCCAACTCCGAGCTGTTCACGAAGCCGGTCACCATCCACGGCGTGACTCCGGCCCAGGAAGAGGCTAGGAAAGCGCCTCCAGAGTAATCCGCCAGAGGGCTTCGAGCTCGGCGCCCTTGAGGTCGGTTTCCTCGGCGAGCAGCTCGCGCATGAGCTTCGACGCGCTGTCGACGTGGATTCCGCCCGCGACCTGGGCCGCGAGCGAACGTAGGTGGAACGTGTGGTCGGGCTTGGAACGCCCGTCCGAGAGGTCGGCGTTCACGCGGTCGAGCTGGACGAAATCCGCCCAGCGTTTGACCTCGGCGGCGCCCGTCTCGGGTGCATCGGAGAGGTGGAGGCAGTTGAGCCCACCATGGATCCCGTATCGCTCGCGAAGCGATCCCGGCCGCGATTTGGCGATCTGGGTCTCGCCGAGGTCGTAGCGCATCAGGCCCAACGCCTGCGCGTCGGCGCTGATCCGGCCGACGATGACGGGCAGCGCGGTCATGAAATCGACGAGCCATGGGAAGAAGGGGCGGTCCTGGAGGAAGTCGTAGTGCCCCTGGATCAGCTCCTTGCTCGGCTGGAACCACTCGAGCGATTCGATCTTCCAGTCGCGTTCGGTCGACAGCCATCCCCAGATGCCCGCGCGGGCGGCGAGCCGGTAGGCGGAGTCCGGCTTGAAGATGAGGAGCGCGTCAGCCAAGGGTCACCACCCCCTCGGATAGTCCGGACTATCCGGGGTTTTGGCTGGTCGAAATGGCTGACAGCTCGGACTATGCGTCACCGTTGCCGCTTATTCTCCCGGCTTGCGGTCCCGCGGGTTGGGCGTGTACACCTTGCGGCCCTTCAGTTTCGCGGGCAGATGGGCCTGGTCCGCGACCCCGCCCTCGTAGTCGTGCGCGTATTTGTAGTCGCGGCCGTAGCCCATCGAGCGCATGAGCCCGGTCACCGCGTTGCGCAGATGCAGCGGTACCGGCTCGTTGCCCGTCTCCTCGATCATCTCGCGCGCGGCGCCGTACGACGTCAGGGCGGAGTTGGACTTTGGCGCCAGGGCGAGGTAAAGCGCCGCCTCGGTCAGCGGCAGCACGGCCTCGGGCATGCCCACGAAGTGTGCGGCCTGCTGCGCCGCCACGGCGACCGGCAGCGCCTGGGGATCGGCGAGCCCGATGTCCTCGGCCGCGAGGATCACGAGACGGCGCGCGACGAACATCACGTCCTCTCCGGCCTCGAGCATGCGGGCCATCCAGTAGACGGCCGCGTCCGGGTCGCTGCCGCGGACGCTCTTGATCAACGCGGAGACGATGTCGTAGTGCTGGTCTCCGGCGCGGTCGTACAGCAGGTGGCGCTCCTGCATCGCCCGCTCGATGTGCTCGAGCGCAATCGGGCCTTCGCCTGCCAGCGCCACCGCGGCCTCAATGCCGTTGAGGGCGACACGCGCATCGCCGCGCGCGATCTCGAGCAGAGCATCCATCGCATCCTCGTTGATCGAAGCGCCGACCTCTTTGAGGCCGCGGTCCACGACCTGCCTCAGCTCTTCGCGGTCAAGCTGCTCGAGCCGGAAGACACGGCTGCGCGAGAGCAGCGGCGAGATGACCTCGAAGGACGGGTTCTCGGTCGTGGCGCCGATGAGGGTCACCGTCCCGTCCTCGACGTGGGGCAGGATGGCGTCCTGCTGCGCCTTGTTGAAGCGGTGGATCTCATCGATGAACAGCACGGTCCGGATGCCCGCGCGGCGGTGGACCCTCGCCTCGGCGACGACCTTGCGAAGGTCGGCGACGCCGGCGGTGACCGCGGACATCGCCACCATCCGGGCACTCGTCTCGGTGGCGAGGAGGCCCGCCAGAGTTGTCTTGCCGCTGCCGGGCGGGCCCCAGAGGATCACGCTCGGCAAGTTGCCGCCCCTGGTGAGCTGGCGCAGGACGTCCACGACCTTGCGCTGGCCGACCATCTCCTCGAACTTCCTCGGCCGCATGCGCGTCGCCAGAGGCGCCCGAACCTCCGAACCTGCCGGAACCGGGAAAAGCTCGCCCTGGTCCATTCGACTCAAATTCTGAAACCGGCGGCATAGAATTGCCCGCCGTGGCCACCTGCTGGTACTGCAGCTCCGACGTCCCGGAGACCTCCCAGTACTGCCCGTCGTGCGGGCACAGCCAGACCGACCGGACGTCGAGCCCCCTTTTCGGGGTCGTCGATCCGATCACTGGCATCTGGAACTCCAAGTTCATCAACGCCCTGGTCGGCCAGGAGGCCAACCGCGCCGTCCGCTACCACCGCCCGCTGTCGGTCCTCGTCGTCGAGCTCGACCACGCCGAGCACATCCACAAGGAGCTCGAGACGATCCAGGTGGAGGGCCTGCTGCGGGAGATGGGCGAGCGCCTCGGCCAGGCCATCCGCGACACCGACACGGTCGCCTTCCTCGACGCCGACGGGCCGCCGCACTTCGCGATCGTGCTCCCGGAGACGGACGAGCAGGGCGCCGCCCTGGCCGCGGACAAGATCCGCCGGTCGATCGCCTCCCACGACTTCGGCTCCAGCGGCGCCTGGAACCGGATCACGGTCAGCTGCGGCGCGGCCACCATCGACGCCGGCTACCGACCGATGGACGAGGCCGGCGTCATGAACCGTCGCGAGTACACCGGCAATCTCCTCCGTGAGGCGTACCGCGCGCTCGACTCGGGTCGCTCGTCCGGCACGAACCGCACGACAGTCGGCGCATACCGAAGCTGACGACCCGGCTCTACCTCATCCGGCACGCGGACGTCGAGAACCCGCACCACATCCTCTACGGCCACCTCGACGGCTTCCAGCTGAGCGCTCTCGGGCGGGCGCAAGCTGAGGCCCTTGCAGCCAAGCTGCGCAGCGCCGACCTGCAGCGGATCGTGCACAGCCCTCTGAGCCGCGCCGCCGAGACGGCGCACATCATCGCCGCCGGGCAGGAGCAGGCGCCGCCGCTGGAGGTCGATCCGCAGCTCGTGGAGGCGGAGTTCAGCCGCTACCTCCAGGGCGTGCCGTACTGGCAGATCCCGGTGCGGCGCCCGCTCTGGCTCGTCCACAAAGCGAAGCGCGGCCTGCTGCCGGGCGATGAGACCATCGAGGCGATGGGAGAACGCGTGCTCCGGGTTGCGCGGCGCCTGTCGCTCGATCACCCCGGCCAGTCGGTCGCGATCGTGAGCCACGCCGACCCTCTGAACGCGGCGTACATCCTTCTCGACGGCCGGCCGCAGAGCGAGCGCGAGATGCATCGCTCGAACATCGGCAAAGCCGGGATGCTGCAGCTCGACATGGAGGGCGACCGGCCGAAGGCCTGGGAGTACGTGCCTCCGCCGCAGATCGACCGACCCGAGACCGCTGCTGCTTAAATGACGCGGAGCTTCCCCAAGGGCTTTCTCTGGGGGACGTCCAGCGCCGCGCACCAGGTCGAGGGCGAGTGCAGCAACTGTGACTGGTGGGAGTGGGAGCAGCATCCCGGGCACATCGCAAACGGCGAACGGTCGGGCATCGCGAACGACAACTACAACCGCTACCGCGAAGACTTCGCGCTCCTGCGCCAGCTGAACCAGAACGCTCACCGTCTGTCCATCGAGTGGTCGCGGATCGAACCCTCCGAAGGGGTCTTCGACTCTCGACAGATGCGCCACTACCGCGACGTGCTCGGCGAGCTGCGCGAGCAGTCGATCTCGCCGCTGGTCACGCTCCACCACTTCACGAGCCCCTTGTGGTTTGCGCGCAAAGGTGGATGGACCTCGGGCGACGCCCCCCGCGCATTTCTGCCGTTCGTCAACCGCGTGGCGGACGAGCTGGGTGACCTCGTCGACATGTGGTGCACCATCAACGAGCCGAGCATCTACGGCGCGCAAGGCTGGGTCACGGGAGAGTTCCCGCCCGGTCGCCACGGTGACCTGGCCGCGCAGTACCGCGTGACGAGCAACCTGCACCACGCGCACGAGCTCGCGTACGCGGCGATCAAGAAGCGGCAGCCGGACAGCAAGGTGGGCCTCTCACACCACAAGTTCCTCTTCCTTCCGGCGACTCAGCATCGGAGGGACCGTCTCGCGGCTGCGTCGGCACAGCTTGTCATGGATCGCTGGCCGGTCGGGCCGGGTCAGCTGCGGCGCATCGTCGAAGCGACGAGCGACTACATCGGCGTCGCGCACTACTGGGCGCAGCTGTGCGCGTTCGACCCTCGGCGCCCGCGCGACCAGTTCATGCGGCGGTTCAACCCGCCGGACGGCGTCGCCACCGAGATGGGCTGGGTGTCCAACCCTGCATGGATGCGCGACGTGCTGAACGAGCTCAGGGCGTACCGCAAACCGGTCTACGTAACCGAGAACGGCATCGCGACCGAGGACGATGCGGTTCGCGCCACCTATCTCGCGGGCGTGCTGGCCAGCGTCCATGACGCCATCCAGGATGGAGTCGACGTCCGGGGCTACTTTCACTGGACGAACACGGACAACTTCGAATGGGCGCGCGGCTACCGGCCGCACTTCGGGCTGATCGCGGTCGACCGCAAGACGCTCGAGAGGACGATCCGTCCGAGCGGCCGCCTGTACGCGCGGATCGCCGCCGCCAACGCCCTCGAATAAACTCGCTTGGTGACTCGCAGACCGGCGGTCATCGGGCTCGGGGTCGCGCTCACGACGGTCCTGCTGCTTTCGCTTGCGTGGGGACTGCAGCACGCCGCGCTCTCGAATCCGCCGTTGCTGGGCAGAAGCGCTCCGCAGCTCGCGATCCAGCCGTTTCGCGAGCAGTTTCCGGTCAGCGTCGCGGGCCTGAAGGGTCAGCCGGTCGTGCTCAACTTCTGGGCGTCGTGGTGCGGGCCATGCGTCGATGAGGAGGGCGTGCTGAGCCAGGGGATGCAAGCCCACCCGGACGTGGCGTTCGTCGGAGCGGACAACCGCGACACCGCCGCCGCCTTTCAGAGCTTTGAGGAGCAGCACCGCCACCCTTACCCGGCCGGGCCGATCGTGAGCGGGTCTTATCAGGCGTACGGCGTGGCCGGCCTGCCGGCGACCTTCTTCATCGATCCGCAGGGCGTGGTCGTCGCGTACTTCACTGGGCAGCTCAGCACCAACCTCCTCAGCCACTACCTGCAGCTGGTGACTCCGTGAGCCCGGTGCTGCGATGGGGGATTCCCGCGACAGTCGTGGCGGCTTGCGTCGGCTACCTCATGTACTCGGCGTCTGGAGGCTCGAGCGTTTACTACCTGACCGTCTCGCAGCTCCGAACGCAATCGCCGGCAGGTGACGTTCGCGTGGCCGGGGTCGTGGAGAACGACGTGCAGAAGAGCGATGGCGGCCTCCATGTGACGTTCACGGAGAAGGACGGTGCCGAGACGCTGCCGGTCGAGTACACGGGCACGCTGCCCGACATCTTCCAGCCCGGCATCACCGTGGTCGCGGAAGGCCGGCTGGGCAAGGACGGTGTGTTCCACGCGACGACCTTGCTGGCGAAGTGCCCGTCGCGCTTCTCCACGCAGCCGTACACGTCGTGATC
>DATEHC010000059.1:0-18397 GCA_035279785.1 Candidatus Dormiibacterota bacterium | reverse complement strand
GGAACGCGCCTGGGGTCGGACGATTTGCCCGACTGCGCGACCCGGATGGCCTACAGATCGAACTATGGGAACCTGACTAGGCGCTGCCGAGAGCCGTGCTTGCCTGCGGAGCAAGAGGCAGCAAGTTCGATTCTTGCCAGGCGCACCAGTCGCCTTTTTGAGTTCAACCGGCCGCGGGTGGATCTCCCGCAGCTTCGGCCTCTCAGCCACCGGATAAGCCCCCGCCGGCCGCGGGAAGCTCAGTCGCCCGGTGCGACACGGCCGTTAGGATTCCAGGCGCCCAGATGAAGGCGAAGGCGCGGGTGCATCAGCAGCAGCCGCCAAGGGTGGCTAAGAGGTTCCGTCGCTGGGCGCAGAAGAAACCTGGCGCCGGCTTGCAGTTGGCCGTCGTTTTCATTCTGCCGCTGCTGGCCCTCCTCTTCGGCGCGGATCTGATCCTGTCGGTGCCGGAGGCGCGCCAGGCAGCAGCAGGCGAGGAATTCGGATTGGCGATGCTGGCTGGTCTGCTGATCATCGCCGTGCTTGTCTATCTCCGCCGCAATCCCGACGGAAGCTTCTTCACCCTCGATTCGGCGCTTGTCTCCCAGCGGAGGAAGGCGGCAGCCAAGTGGCACCGCAGGAATGCCGGTGTCCCAGCCTGGCTAATAGCGCTGGCTTTACTGATCTTTCCGCACCGTTCAGCCGGGGCGCTCATCCCGCTGGACGGTGTGGCCGCCGGCCTGGCGCTCGGGCTTTGGTTAGTCGCGCTGGCTTTCTGGCGCCTAGAGCGGATGGCCGCCAACGGAGAGTTTGCCGACCCAAACGGGTTGTTGTTGAGGCTCCGCATTGTGGGGTCGGCTGACGACGATGCAAGAGTGGCGCCGCCGACCACGATCGGGTAGGCTCGCGCGACCTGACGGGCGGGGAACATAGGTGGTTGGTTGTTGACGCGCGACCGGACGATTTCACGGCTACTGCTCCGGAGTGATCAACCGTTGGCTGTCGATCCGCCCTGACACCGGGCTACCCACCGCGTAAGCCATTGTCGGCCGTGATTTGCTTGAGACTTACGCGCCCGTTGGAAAGCGTGGTGCGCCTGGCAAGAATCGAATCGGGGCCCACATGTCGCGGCCGTAGAGACGGGACGGACGCCCCCTCCCTGGTCGCGGCGAGCGGCACCTCGGCCCCGACGTCCGTCCCGTGTGCAGAGCCTATCGGGCTCATCGGTCAAATTCCTGTTTTTCGCCTGTGAGTTTTCGCCCCCGATTTGACTCGCCCGCATTTCGCGACCGTCAGTGCCGGCGCTGACGGGTTTCAATGCCCGTTGCTGCCCGCGAGCGCCGGCGCTCGAGCGTCACCAGCGGCGTTCAGGCCGATTAGCTTTGAAGAGCCGGGCCCAATTTGGGCCCGGCTCATCGTCGAAGGACTACGAGAGCTCTAGGGCCAGGACTCGAGTGCCCCACGGATTGTGTCCGTTGGTCGTCTGGCTTGACCTGGGTGGCATGTATTCCGTCGCCATCCAGATCGTATCGGTGCTGAAATCGACCACCGCCCACGAGTAGTCGCCCCATCGGCGGTTCACCACGACGTAGGGCCCGGAACCCTTCGCCGCCACGATGGGCCCGCCAAAGGTTGATGAGTCACGGTCGAACATGGCATAGGCGGCGCTCGGGAATCGCTGCGAGCTGCTGACCGTGAAGACCATCGCACCATCACCGCGGCCGTCGACCTGGAGCGCGGGATAGATCACGTACTGGCCCTGGGCGGCGACGTAGCCCTGGCCGGTGACGGTCGCGCCGATCAGCCCGCGCCCGCGAATCTGCGGCCGCACGCGGAACCATGCAGCGCCCGCGCGCTTGACGCTGTCGCCCTGCGGCGTGACGGCGGTCGTCAGCTCACCCCAGATCTCGCCATTCATGAACTGGGTCTGCTGCATTCGATCGTCGCCTGAGTCCAGAGTCTGGGTCGAACCCTTCTGCACGGCGCCCGGCGGAATCCCGTAGGCCTCGCTGCCGATGATCAGGCTCGACAGACTCGGCCTCCCGCCGTCCTCCACGCGATCGACGTTCGTGAGCGCCCAGACGGCGATCCGATGGTCACCCGTGCCCGTCGGGTCGAGTGACTCGAGGAAGTACTCGGCCGGCGCCGGTCCCGTGGTGAGCGCGGGCTCGATGGCAAGAGTGGGCGTGCCGTCGGGGTTGGTCAGATGGCCGAAATGGACGTGATGCGGGTTCGTCCGGTGCGCCACGAGGTCGGCCTTGGAAACGACGTCGATCTCACTTCCGTAGTAATCGGTCGCGTTGGGGTCGATCGGAAATTCGTCCGCGTTGACATAGATGTTGCTGGAGTCGATGCCCAGTCTTGGCTGGTCGCCGAAGCACGGGCACTGTGGCGTCCCGGCCGCCGTCTGGTCGGTGGTGTCGATCTGGAACACCGACCAGTCCGTCGTCGGGTCGCCGGATGTGTTGTACGCGATGTCGAGGTGCGACTGCGAGCCCGCGTCGTTGATGAAGAGGATGATGGCGAACCACGTGTTGGTCGCCGAGTCGTAGTGACATCGGGGATCGCTCGTGAACGCCGCGAAGTCCTCGTGGAACGGCGCGTTCACGTTGGTCGGCCCCTGGAGCGTGGCGCCGTGGGAGCCATAGATCCGGAAGGCCGAGTTCACCATCTCCACCACGAACCCGTTGCCCTCGCACAGGCCCTGGTCCGGCGGCTCGAACGTGAGCCCAAAGTTGGTGACCTGGCTGTCCAGGCTGCTGACGCCGTTGAAGTTCGCTTTGAGGCCGTGATCACCGTCGGTGACCTGCTGACCTTGTGTCGCCGCCGACAATTGTTGCCCCGACGCTTGCGCCGGAGCTGCAAACCGGGTCACCGGATGATGCCTGGACCCTTTGTCTTCGGAACGGCCCGCCGCTCCCAGCGCCGGTGCCGCGCCGATGGCGACGAGGAGCGTCACGACCAGCGAGATGACGATTCCACGACCTGCCGCTCTAAACATGGCCACACTCCTTGTGATCGCCGACGCGGAGGTCGAGAGTTTAGAGCGTGCCGTTGCGTAACGCCGGCTACGAGTTGGGCGGCCACTCAGGCCGTGCCGGTGCGGACTCCCAGCTCGCGCAGCCAGCGCCGGTAGGCGATCGCTGTGCGGTCGCTGCGCAGATGCAACTCCGCCTGTAGATCGAGCGGCAGCAGCTCCGGCCGCTGCGACTCGAGGATCGGTCTGTCCTGCGCAAAGATCCGGTCCTGGAAGTCGATCATCGAAGCCTGCGGCTCGTAGTCCATCGCCTGCCACATCCACGCCGAGCTGTCGACGGCGTCGTGCGGCGTGACCGCCAGCAGCATCCCGAACGAGTGCTCACCGTGCTTGATGAACGACGCCACCAGCGGACGGTGCACGCGATACGTATACGTCACCGTCGATCCATGGCCTGTGCCATACGGGTCGGGCTGGAACACCTTCACGCCGGTCGCCAGCACGCCGTCCGGCGTGGTCTTCGCCTCGTAATCGGCGATCTCGGGCCGCGCACGGTCCCCGAGGACGCCTTCGTGCACGAACGGAAAGTGGCCGACGTCGAGGAAGTTCTCGACGACTCGCGGGCCGCTTGCCCGCACGCGATATGGCCCGGACAAAAGCACGTTGTGCCGGCCGTCCTCCATCAGATCGAATGTCGGAACTGACGAGGCGCTTTCGCCCAGCGTCACCCACACCACGCCGTGCCGGACTGCGGCGCGGTAGGCCCTGACGCACGCTTTCGCGGGAGGCGCCTGCTCGGGATGCGCCGGCATGAGCACGCAGCGACCGTCCGGCGCATAGGTCCATCCGTGATACGGACATTCCAGAGAAGAACCCTTGACAACTTTCCCGAGCGAAAGGCGCGTGCCGCGATGCACGCACAGGTCGCGCCACGCGAGGTACTCGCCGCCCGTTCGCCACAGGACGATGTCCTCGCCCAGCAGGCGCGCGGCCACTGGACCGCCGGCGGATAGATCGGATACGAGAGCGACGGGATGCCAGTCGTCCACCAGGACCGGGTCGTCGATCATTGCCGCGACAGTAGCGTGCTACGAGCCCGAGAGGTATCTCTCCACGCCCGCACGCAGGGCTTCCGCGATATGTTGCTGGCCCGACGAGCTGTCGGCCGTGCGGGCCTCGGACGCGTTGGTCAGAAAGAGCGGCTCGACCAGCGCGCCCGGCATATCGCTCGGCGTGTCGACATAGCCGGGCTGCGCGGGACCCAGCTCGATCAGGTGGCCGTAAGCGGTGCCGGCGGACGTGAGCGCGGTCGTCAGCTGATCGTCGGTCCAGACTCCGCGGTCCGTGGACCCGAGCGCCGCGACCAGCGAGCGCTGCACGTCGCCGGCCAGGCGTTTGTTCTCCGCGCTGAACGATCGGGCATCGTCGTAGAAGGTCTCCGTGCCGCCGACCGAGGGATCGCCGAAGGCGTTGAAATGGATCGACAGCAGCATCGATGCATTGGAGGCGTTCGCGCACGCCACCCTCGTCATCAGGTCTCGCTCCACGCTCGTCGCCTTCATCGATCCGTCCACCGCGTCGGACGATGAAAGCCTCAGTACCGACGAGTCCTTCGTGCGGGACATCACCACGCGATAGCCGTCGCTCTGCAGGAGGCCGGCAAGTCGAGTCCCGACCGACAGTGCCACGTCCTTCTCCTCCACGTCCTGGCCGCCGGCTTGACCAACGACGCCCGGATCGAGGCCGCCATGTCCCGGATCCAGAAACACCGTTTTCGACGCCTGACCCATCGCGGGCGCGAAGCTCATGCAAGCACCCGACTCGAGACCGGAGAGCGCAACCTGACCCTCGACGCGGCCTGGCCCGGACGCAACCCCTCCGCGAAGGGCGCCCAGAACCGCCGGCAGGGCGGCCAGGCACACGACGACGAGCGCGGCCAGAAGCGCTGAGCGAAGCAGAGAGAAAGGCCTCTGCCGGCGCCGAGTGCGGGCGGGAGCGTGGGCGGGGTCTGCGATCGGCCGCGTCATTCTAGCGGCGCCCTCATAGAAGGGAAACCGCTGATTAGAAGACGGCTACTTGATCCGGTTGTTCTCCGAAGTCGAGATCTTCTTGGCAGCGGCGGGATCGACGTTGAGGACGGCGAGGAACACATCGAAGGCCTTGTTCTGCCAGAGAGCGATGAAGAACGTCTGGTTCGATATCGCCTGGCTGACCACCACCGAGTTGGCGCCGAGGCCCGTCTTGCTTCCCTGGATCGACGCCGACCCACTCGCAGCGAGGCTGGACGCGGTGACGCCGAAGATCGAATCGTTCGTGTAGGTGCTCGTCGCGCTCTTTGCGTCCTTGAACTGGATCACGAAGTTGATGACGAGCCGGTACGGCACCGCAGCCGGATCGTTGCGACCATTCGCGAACTCGCTGCAGTGACTCTTGGTGTCGGCGTAGATCACCGCATACGCGGCCACCGCGCCGTTCTTCTGTGCCGTGCTCCATTCGTTCGAGGCGGACCTGGAGGTGCTCGGGTCCGGCGACTGCTCGTTGCGGATGAAGCTCTGAATGTCGCCGCTGACGTCGCACCTGACCATGCCATTCGGCACGTCGGACTGCTGCACCGACACCGACGACGCGGACGGGCCGCTGGGAGCGCTGGAGCTGCCGCCGCAAGCCGTAACCAATGCGATCAGGGGGATGGCCATCCACCGGGGCATTCGCGTCAGGCTACCGGAGAGACGCGAGGGCTCGTTGATTATCATGAGCTCGGCCTCGCCATGTCTCTCGCCCTTCAGGCCGCTTCCACCGAGTACATCGGCTGGCTTCAGCTCGAGGCCAACCGGAGCCCGAACACAGTCCGCGCCTACGAGTCCGAGATCCGCAGGCTGCTCGGTTTTCTGGCCGAAAAGGGACACTCGCTGACCACCGACTCGCTGCGCCATGAGGACCTGCGCGCGTACCAGCAGCACCTTGCCGCACGCCTGAAGAGCCCCGCCTCTCGCGCTCGGGCGCTCGTCGCGATTCGTTCCTGGCTGCGCTGGATCGCGCGCGAGGGTCTCATCGAACGCGACCTGTCCAACGGCATTACGCTGCCCAAGCTCGAGCAACGGCTGCCCAAGCCAATCGACCCCGACGAGCTCTCGAGGCTGCTCGCCGCGCTCCCGCATGAAAGCCTCATCGAGAAGCGCGACCGCGCGCTCGTCCAGTTCCTCGTCAGCACGGGCTGCCGCATCTCCGAGGCGCTCGCGCTGGACCGCACCGATTTCCCTCGCTCGGGCACTCGACTCGTCGTCACAGGCAAGGGCAGTAAGCAGCGCAGCGTCTACCTCACGGCGGACGCGCGGGCAGCGATGGAGGAATACCTCACCGCCCGCGAGGACGCGTGCCTCGCGATGTTCATCAACTTCGACCGCTCGGCGGAGGACGACCGCGAGCGCAGGCTGACCGCGGCAGGCGCGCGCTACATCGTCAAGCAGATCCGGCGCGAGCTGGGTGCCTGGTCGTTCAAGTCGCCCCATGTTGCGCGGCACACCGCGGCCACGACTCTGCTCGAGGTGACAGGCGGCGACGTCCGGCTCGTGCAGGAGGTGCTGGGCCACGCCAACCTCAACACGCTGCAGGGTTACACCAAGATCGTGGACAGCCGGAAACAGGAGGCTTACCGCCTCTACCAGGATTTCCTCGACCGCCACAAGAAGGCTTAGTATTCGGGCGTTGTGGAGCTGAGGCAGGCCAAGATTCTGCAGGGCCTCCCGGAGTCCGAGCTGCGCTCGGTCGAGAAGCAGATGAAGCTCGTCAAGCACCCCGCGGGCCACGAGATCATCGTCCGGGGAGACGGCGGAGTCGGCTTCATGATCATCACCAATGGCTCCGTCACGGTCGACACGATCCAGGGCAAGTCGCGCAAGCTCGGGCCCGGCGATTCCTTCGGCGAGATGGCGCTGCTCGACATGGAGGGCAGAAGCGCAACGGTGACCGCGGACACCGAGGTCACCATCGCGACGATCCCGGAGTGGAACTTCAAGCCTTTCTTGAAGGAGCACCCCGAGGTCGCCTATCGCCTCCTCCAGACGCTGAGCCGGCGCGTGCGCCAGGCCGAGGGAGACACCTAAGCCGGCTTCCAGGCTCGACCACCCTTATAGTTCGCCGGTGACTCCCAGCCGTCCGCTTGGCTATGGAATCGATTTCGGCACCAGCAACAGCTCGGTGTCGGTCGCCTATGCCGACCGCGTCGAGGTCCTGTCTTTGGGCCAGTCGGCCACGCGGACGCTGCCTTCCTTTGTCTATCTGCATCGCGCGGGCCGACGGCTTGCGGGGGACGAGGCCGTCAAGACCTTCCTCGTCTCCGGTCACGAGAAGACCGACTGCTGGAACTGCGCGCTCGCCCCCTACGGCTGGGACACAGACTGCAGGCAGTACCGGAAGGGCGGCGGCTGCAACGACGCCCGCCTCCTCTCCGGGGTGAAGCACGAGCTGGCCAAGCTCGGCTTTGCCGGGACCAACTCCTGGGCCACCGACTTCACAGTCGGCTCGCTCGTGAGCGTTGTGCTGTCGCGCCTGAAGCACGACGCCGACGCAGCGACTGGCGAGGACGTCGCGTCGGTCGTGCTCGGTCATCCCGTCGTCTTTGCCGGCAGCGATCCGGAAGATCGCGCAGCCTCCGACGCCGAGGCTTTTCGCCGGCTCGAGCTGGCCGCCACGGAGGCCGGCTTCAAGGTCGTCGAATTCCTGCCCGAGCCCACCGCCGCCGTCATCGATGGCCACGCCGAGACCGGCATCGAGGTCGCGGTCGACTTCGGCGGCGGCACCTTCGACGTCGCGGTGCTCGATTCGCGCACCGGCAGCCCACGCGTCGCGGGTACCGCGGGCGTCGCGATCGGCGGCGAGGTGCTCGACGGCGTGCTCTTCGACACGATCGTCGGTCCCGAGCTGGGACTGGACGGCCTGCCCAGCTGGCTCTTCAACGAGCTGAGGACCGCGAGCTCGGTGCGGCTGCTGATGGCCGATCCCGGAATCCCGAACATCCTCGCGCGCATCGGCGGCACGGTCGCCGATGTCGTCGACGCCATCCTCTATCGCGGTGTCGCGTACGACTTCTACCAGGCGATCGAGGCGGCCAAGATCTCGCTGTCCGCCGAAGAATCCACGTCGCTGGAATTCGGCCCGCTCGGACTCCAGGTCCAGATTCGCCGCACGGCTTTCGAATCGATGATCCGGCCGGAGCTGGACAAGGTCGCCGACACGATTGCCCAGGCGCTGGATCGATCGGGGGTTACCGCCGGCGAGGTCGATCGCGTCCTCCTGACCGGAGGCTCCGCCTACATCCCCGCCTTCCGCCGCGACCTCTCGCGGATGTTCGACGACGATCGTCTCGAACAGCGGGACGCGTTCACGGCCGTCGTCCACGGGCTTGGCGTGCGCGCCCAGCAGCTGTGGGCGCCGGCGGCGGTCAGTCGCTGAGCAGCTGAAACGCGATGCGCCGGCCGCGGTGCCGCGACAGGGTGAACCAGAGTCGTAGGACGCCGTCGACCACGTCGACCGCGTCGGTTCCGCCGACCCAGACGGGGTTGAGACCGACCTCAGAGATGAGCTGCTCCACCACTTTCTGACCCTCGCCCTCCGGTCCCGCGTAGAACAAGCACGGCCGCTCGCCGCCCAACGCCGGATCGATGAAGACATCGAAGCCGTAGGTGTTGAACGCGCGGTAGAGCTTGGCCTTCGGCACCACGCTCGAGACCTCCGGCCACGAGTTCATCGAAGGCCCACCGAAATTGTTGGTCGCGTCGATCACGACCTTGCCGTCGAGGTGAGCGGCGTTGTCGCGCGCGAACTGAGCGGTGGCGTTGCCCGGAATCGCGAGCAGGACGATGTCCGCCGAGCTGAGCGCGACCGGGATTGATTTCTCGCCCGCCTTGCTCGACGGATTGCGCAGCCCGTAGACGACCTCATGGCCGGCGGCTTCCCACTTGCCGCCCAGCGTTCCGCCGATCCGACCTGCGCCGATGACCGCGATCTTCATTGCCGCCTCCTTGGTCACAAAAAAGAAAAGGCCGGGCCGACTTTGGGCCCGACCTTTAACTGCTCAGCGAGTGAGGTTTATTCGTCCTCGATCTGGTTGTACATGAGGCTGTCCTGGATCTCGTAAAGAGCGTCCATCGCCTCCATGACCGAGGCCGGCTTGGCCTGCGCCAGCACGGTGACCTCCGGCGACTCCTCAATGACCTTGTTGACGGCCGTCGAGAGCACCGGCGGCATCTGCCGCTGGTCGGCCAGGTTCAGCATCTCCAGCTCGTTCAGGAGCTTGTCGATGTAGTGCATCTTGTTCCGGCGCGCGTACTTGGCCCGCTGGATCCGCCGTTCTCGAGCGGTCATGTGCTCGATGGCGCGGCTAGCCTGCTTGATCATCGGCATTTCCCTCTATCTCCTCCAGATACCAAGTTTAGGCGCCCTCCCCAATTTGTCAAGGACGGCCTGTAATAAATCGATTTAGCGGATTTGGCCTGTGCTAGAGTCGGCTCAAGTCGACCGGAATGAGCCCCCAATGACCCTCAATTGATCAGCGGCCGCTCGACCCGAATGGAAGTCCTCGAGCTCCTGCGGCGCAAGGGCCGATCGAGCGCGGAAACCATCGCCGGCGACCTCGGCGTCACCCCGAATGCGGTGCGCCAGCACCTGACCAACCTCGAGCGCGACGGCCTGGTCGTGAGCCAGCCGGAGCGCAGCGGCCGCGGACGTCCCTCGCTGCTCTTTGTATTGACCGAGCGCGCAGACGCCGTCTTCCCCAAGCGCTACGGCCAGCTGGCGACGATGGTGCTGCAGGAGGTCCAGGACATGGGCGGGCCCGACGCGCTCGACGAGGTTTTCGCCCGCGTCGCCGCCAGGCACGCGAACGCGATCGAAAGAGACCTGACCGGTCTCGACTTCGACGAGAAGCTCCGCCGCGTGGTCGCCTGGATCGGTCGCGCGGGCACCCTGGTCGACCAGACGGAGTCGGCGGAGGGCGTCAAAGTGACCATCCACAACTGCCCGTTCCGCAACACGGCCCTCAAGTTCCCGCAGGTCTGCTCCATCACGCCGCAGCTGATCTCGCGCCTCACGGGCGCGGCGATCTCGCAGGCGGACTCGATCCACCGCCACGACCCGTATTGCTCCTTTGTCGTCCAACGACCTGCCGCTGCTGACTAGCGCGCAAGCCAAACAGGTCGACGCCCTCGTCGAGGAACGGTTCGGCATTCCTCTCGCGTGGCTGATGGAGGCAGCGGGATGGCAGGTCGCGCGCCACGTGCACGGGCGCGCGGTCGTCGTTTGCGGCTCCGGCAACAACGCGGGCGACGGATTTGCGACGGCGCGGCACCTTCACCGGTGGGGCCGGCTCGCGGCGGTGTGCTGCATCGAACCGACCCGGGTGCGCGGGCAGGCGGCTGTAGAGCTGGTGGCACTTCGCGCTGCCGGCGTCGAGGTCTCGAGCGAGCTGAGATTCGATGGCGGGGAGGTGATCGTCGACGCGATCTTCGGCACGGGACTTAACCGAGTGCCGCAAGGACGGTTCGCCGAGTGGATCGAGGCGATCAACGCCTCGGGAAGGCGCGTGATCGCAATCGACGTACCGTCCGGCCTCGACGCCGAGACCGGCGTCGCCTACTCTCCAGTAGTGCGGCCCGACCTGACCATCGCGCTTGGCTTGCCGAAACCCGGCCTCCGCGGCGAGGTCGTGGTGGTCGACATCGGCATTCCGATCGCGGCCTACGCGGCGGTTGGAATCGAGGTGAATCCAGCGCTGTTCGGAGATCGCATTCGACTGTGAGAGGCGAGGTCGTGTGGGACCACGGCGTCGCGCTTCCCGGTCACCGTCTATGGCTCGACCCCCTGGTGGTACGCAGCTTTGCGTTCATCTCGCACGCGCACACCGACCACGCGCGTCGCCACAAGGAAGCGCTGCTCACTCCCCAGACTCTGGCGCTGATCCCGGAATCGCGGCGGCCGCGGGGCTGGCGAATGCTCGGGTTTGGGGAATCGCTGCGCCGGGGACCGGGATCGCTGACCCTTCATCCCGCCGGGCACATGCTCGGCTCGGCGCAGCTTCATTTTCAGGACGACGGATGGTCGGTCCTGTACACCGGCGACATCAAGCTCCGGCAGCCCGGGCGTGTCGAGACGTTCATACCTCGCGCGGACGTGCTCATCCTGGAGACGACGTACGGACGTCCGCACTTTCGGTTCGGTGATCCCGACCAAACGCTCGAGCTGATCGCGCGCTGGTGCCGCCTTGCCCTGGACGCCAACGTGACCCCGGTGTTGCTCTGCCACGCGCTGGGCAAGACCGAGGAGGTGATGCTGCTGCTCGCTCGCTACGGCTTTCGCTTCGCGCTGGAGCGGCGCTGTGTGCCGTACGCGCAGCAGTATGCGGCCGCCGGACGGTCGCTACCGGATTGGATCGAGCTGGACGGCGGGCCGATCGACGACCGCGTCGTCATCGCCCCTCCGGCCGGCAAGGATGAGATCCGCCGCTGCCTCGGTCGCTACCGGACGGCCCTGATCTCCGGATGGGCGAAGGACGCTGAGTTCTCGCGGATGTTCGGCGCCGACGCCACGTTCGACCTCTCCGACCACTGCGACTTCGACGAGCTGATCGAGGTGGTCGAACGCTCAGGCGCCGAGCAGGTCTACACCGTCCATGGGTACACGGAGGATTTCGCGCGCTCACTGCGCCGCAAGGGCATCAAGGCGTGGGCCCTGGAAGCGAACGAGCAGCTAGCCCTCGCTCTGTAGCACCGGGATTGGACGCGGCTCGAGTGGCTGGCCTTTCGGGCGACCGAGGCGAAGTACAAGAAGGAGAGCGAGGCCGGTCACCGCGGCTCCCTCGGCGTTGGAGGCCGCGAACAAGGCGATCAAATTAGGCTGAGTTCCAACTGGCGGGACGAACAGGTGCGCAAATGGACTCGACAAAGGCAGCACCAACAGAGCTCCCACGATCCATATGGCTGGCGCTGCCTTGCGCCCTGTCAGCAGCATCAATGCAAGACCCTGGGGCAAACCGAGCGTCAGCGGATTGATGACATCCATAGCCATCGGAAAAAGCGATGCTTCCGTGCTCATTGGAAGTGAGGTGAACAAAGAGGAGTATGTGAACGCGTAGACAAGCTGGTGGAGCAGGTCGGAGACGAGACTGGCGCCGATCAAAGTGGCGAGCAGCCACAGGAATGCCGCTTTCTTCACCGACAGGACATACGCCAGTAGGAGGGCCTGGAACAACACGCCGATCGCCGCCCACACGCCGGCGTAGGCCAAGAACTGCAGGTTGTACGGGAGAGGCGCCGGGTTCCCATACCCGCTCACCATCCCGCCAAACGGGCTCAGCACGAAGAGCGTTGCCAGCGCGCCCCCCAGCGCACCGGCCGCGACCCACAGCACCCACAGGGCCGCTCCTGAACGCCGCGGGTCGATGATCGACATCGGCAACTCGAGTCTACGTCTCCTCCGTCACTTTCACCGTCCATTTGCAGGTCGTCGTGACATCGATATGGAAGCGTCCCTCTTCGGGCACGTGATAGACGCCGGAGTCGCTGTCGCCCTGCTCACTCACGCCGGGATGCTTGAAGTCGGGAGTCCTGTCCGCTCCGTAGACGTCGACGACGAAGATGCCGGTGCCACCGTTGCGCGAGCAGTCATACGTCCAGTGCAGATCCCATCCGTGGGTCGAGCTCGCGACGAAGCTTGCCGCGGCGTTTCCGGTACCCGACTGATTCAGCAGTACCGCCGGCGGGCTGCTCGCGCCGCACGCGGCGATCAGCAGTGCTGTCGCTAGCGGAGCGCCCAGCCGGATCGGAGCACCGCTCGCCGGAGGTCGTGGTTCGCGGCCGCAGCCTCGCTGAGCTTCATCAGCAAGAGGTCGACCCACGCGGCCAGCTCGACCGCCGGCTTCAGCTCCAACATCTCGTTGCGCACTCGGGCGTGGAAGCTGCGCCCGTCCACGTCGATCGAGAGCTCGGTGATCGGCCCGCGATTGAGGTGGCCGCGTTTCACGTGGGCGATGGGGATTCGCTCCACGAGATAGTCAAGCAGGTCGTTGGGCTCGTCGCGGTCGACGAGGGGCGCGTGGCAGAAGACGCACGCGTCGTCAATGGGCAACGCCGGGGCGGAGCAAACCGGGCAGTTCATGTTTTGTGGCGGGTTGTAGGGCTGAGTTCTAGTCCGTGTAGCGGGTAATTGTGCTGTCTTCGCGCCGTTTTTCAGCCCGATATAACGGGCAATCTTCGAAATTACGTACGCAGATGGGCGGATTGTCGCTCAGCGCGTACTTGCGTTTGGACCGGTGATCGACGTGGCAATCGAACTTGTAGATGCGCACGAACGCCTGCCGGTCCTTGACCAGCTCCTCCAGGTAAGGGCACCTGCGCACGGGAACCTACGATAGATCGCGCTTGATTGAATTCGCCCGCGCAGGCGCGGCGGTCGGCTCCACGCCGGCCACCCTCGAGAAGACCCGCATCCTCGGCGCCTACTTCCGCACGCTCGACGACGACGACCTTCGGCGCGCGGCGGTGTACATGAGCGGTCGGGCATTTCCGCCGTCGCAGCGGCGCACGCTGGGCCTGGGCTGGTCGACCGTCAGCAAGGTCATCTCGACGCTCTCGTCACGCGACGAGGAGGAGCTCGGTTCGCTGTTCCGCAAGCACTCCGACCTCGGCGATTGGGCGGGTGCGGCGCTCGACGGAAGCACTTCGGCCGCCGAGGTGACTCTCGCCGATGTCGAGGCAACGCTCGAAGCGATCCGCGGCGCGCGCGGCAATGCGAAGGCCAAACCGCTCGAGGCGATGCTGCGGCGCATGGACCCCGAGTCCACGAGGTTCTTCATCAAGATCATCTCCGGCGAGATGCGCATCGGCCTCAGCGAGGGCCTGGTCGAAGCGGCGATCGCGGATGCCTTCAATCTGCCCATCACACAGATCAAACGCGTGCACCTCATCACCGGCGATATAGGCGAGACGGCGGTGCGATGCAAGAGGGGTGAGATCGGCACGAGCTCGATCACGCTCTTCCAACCAGTGCGGTTCATGCTCGCCAGCCCGGTCGAAACGCCCGGTGAAGCTTTCGAGCGCATGGGCGCGGACACCGTTTGGACCGAGGAGAAATACGACGGCGTGCGCTGCCAGCTTCACCGCGAAGGCGCGCGCGTCGAGCTGTTCTCGCGCGACCTCAAGGAGACCACGGCCGCGTTTCCCGAGCTGATCGAAGCCGCGCCCGCCATCGGGCACGATGTGCTGTTCGACGGCGAGGTGCTCGCGCATCGCGACGGCCGAGTGCTGCGCTTCTTCGAGCTGCAGCGCCGGCTCGGCCGCAAGCAGGTCGACGCGTCGCTCCGCGCCGAGGTGCCGGTCGTGCTCGTGATCTTCGACCTGCTGTGGCTCGACGGCCGCACTCTTCTCGACGAGCCGTTGACCGAACGGCGAAAGCTCCTCGAAGGCCTCGGACTCGGGAGCCCTTACCTGCTCGCGAGGTTGGAGGAGGCGACCAACCCGGAGCACCTCGACCGGATATTCAAAGAGACGCGCGAGAGGGGCAACGAGGGCCTGATGGTGAAGGACCCGATGAGCCCGTACACGCCGGGGCGGCGCGGCCTCGCGTGGCTGAAGCTGAAGCGACCGCTCGCAACGCTGGACGTCGTCGTCACGGCGGTCGAGTGGGGACACGGCAAGCGCCGGGGCGTGCTGTCCGACTACACGTTCGCGGTCAAGGAAGCGAGCACCGGAAAGCTTGTGAACGTGGGTAAGGCGTACAGCGGCCTCACCGATGCCGAGATCGCCGACTACACGAAGAGATTCCTGGCGATGACCGTCCAGGACCAGGGGTATCGCCGCATGGTCCGGCCCGAGGTCGTGCTGGAGGTGGCATTCGACTCGATCCAGCACTCAGGCCGCCACCTGTCCGGGTACGCGCTTCGATTTCCGCGCATCGTGCGGATACGAGACGACAAGCCGGTCGACGAGATCGACACGGTGGAGCGCGTCACCGAGCTCTACGACCGCTACTTCGGTGAGAAATCCGAGGTCTCACTGTCAGAGGTCGCCGAAACCTAGTGTCCCGACACTGATGCGTCTCACGTTCATGGGTACCGCGGGCGCGCGCTTCATGGTCGCGAAGCAGGTCGCGGCCTCCGGCGGCCTGTTTCTCGAGGACGGCAACGCCCGGCTCGCGCTCGATCCAGGTCCCGGCGCGATCGTTCAATATGCGCAGCGCGGCATCGACCTGACCACGATCGACGCGATCGTTTTGAGCCACCGTCACCTCGACCACGCGGGGGACGTCAACGTGATGCTCGAGGGGATGACCGACGGCGGGTTCCAGCACCGCGGCCAGCTGTTCTGCCCATCCGACGCGCTTGACGACGACCCCGTCGTCCTGAAGTACGTCCGAAGGTTTCCGCGCGAGATCGTTCGCCTCGCGCCGCAAACCTCGTACTCGGTCAACGGCATCTCGTTCGCAACGAGCGGGCACCACGTCCATCAGTCGGAGACGTTCGGTTTTCGTTTCGGCGACAAGCTCGGCTGGATCACCGATTCGGGCTACTACGAGGGGATCGCCGAGCAGCATCGCGCGGACGTGATGGTGATCCACACGGTGCTGCGCGACTGCGTACCCACGCTGCCCCACCTTTGCATCGCCGACGCGGAGCGGATCATTCGCGACGCGAAGCCGCGGATCGCGTACCTCACGCACTACGGCATGACGGTCTGGCGCGCGAATCCAACCGAGGTGGCCTCGGCGATGTCGCAGCGTTTGGGCATCGACGTGCGCGCAGCGCATGACGGGCTGACGATCGAGCTATGAGAACCGTTTTGTGAGTCGCTGGCGCTGGCGCGGCAACGTCGCGCTGCTCGGCATCACCCTCGCGTTCCTTCTGTTCCCGTTCCTGCCGAACGATGACGTGATCAACTCCGACTGGCCTGCCTTCGCGACTGGCGCGAGATTGATCGTTCACGACCCCGCGCACCTGTACGACTTCTCAGCGCAGCGGCAGGTCGAGCTTCAGGTCACCGGCGGGCGGGTCCTGGTGACGTTGGGGATCAGCGGGTTCCTACCCTTCCTCGCACCAGCATGGGTCGCGTTCCTTGCGGTGCCTTTCGACCTGCTAGGGCCCAACCTCGGCGGTCGCGCCTGGATCGTGTTTGGATTGCTGTGCCTGGCGGTCGGGCTCTACCTCGCGACGAGGCCGCGGCCGCCCACAGCGATCCTCGCGGCCTTCGCGTCGGTGCCGACAGCGCTGTTGATGCTGAACGCCCAGGTGGACGGGATCGTCGCCCTCGGCGTCGGCGCTGGCATCGCCCTGTGGCCGCGACGCTACCTCGCCGGCCTGGCCCTCGGATTGACGCTCGTCAAGCCGCAGCTCGTGCTGCCGCTGGGGGTCGCGCTGATCCTCGCCCGGGAATGGAAGGTCCTGGCCGGGTGGGCCGCCGCCGGCGCGGTGCTGCTGGGCGCAACTCTGGCGCTCAGCCCGCGCTGGATCCTGGACTGGCTTGTGCAAACGCGCTCCACCGTCCAGGCAGGTGCTCGCGAAGTGGACCTGCCCCACCTGGCGGTGTTGCTTCCCGCATCCATGCAGGGCGCGGGCCTGGCAGTGCTCACCCTGATCGCAGTCGGCGTCGTCGTCTGGCTCGCCTGGCGCGTTCGCGCCCTGCGGTTGGAGGCGGCGATGCCGATCCTCATCGCGGGCGGCGTTCTCGCGGCGCCACATGCGCTGCCGGCCGACATGGTCCTGGTGGCCCTCGGGCTCGCCATGTGGGGTCGAGCCGGATTCATCGGCTGGCTGGCACTCAGCCTGGGCACGCTGGCGGCAGCACTCACGCCCGCGCCTTATCCGACGCTGATCGGCCTCGTACTAATGCTCGGGCTGATCGCGCGGATCAGCTTTTCGCGGCCGTCAGAACTGGCGCCCGCGTCGAGTCGATGATGCCGTCGATCAATCCGTACTCGACTGCCTCTTGAGGGGTGAGGAAGAAGTCGCGGTCGGTGTCGCGCTCGACGCGCGACAGGGGCTGACCGGTGTGCTTCACGATCAGGTCGTTGAGCACGCCGCGGATGCGGATTATCTCCCTGGCGTGGATGTCGAGGTCGCTCGCCTGACCTTTCAGTCCCTTGCCACCGATCAGCGGCTGATGCATGTGGATGTTCGAGCTTGGAAGGGAGAAGCGCTTGCCCTTCGCGCCGGCCATCAACACGATGGTGCCGAAGCTGGCGGCGCGGCCTATGCACACGGTGGAAATCGGCGATTGGACGTATTGCATGGTGTCGTAGATCGCCAGGCCCGCCGTCACGGCCCCGCCCGGCGAGTTGACGTAGATCTGAATCTCTTTCTGGGGATCGTCGGCCGCGAGGTAGATGAGCTGGGCGACCACCAGGTTGGCCACGACGTCATCGATCGGCCGGCCGATGAGGATGATGCGGTCCTTGAGCAGCCGCGAGTAGATGTCGAAAGTGCGCTCGCGGTTGCCGCCCTCGTTCTCGACGACTGTCGGGATGTATGCCAATTCACGTGCGAGCTTACGAAATTTGGTACTCACGCCATCTGACTTCTTCGCGGCGCTGCGGAAGGGCCTCAAGCCGAAGCTGCCGCAAGAGCTGCGCAACTTCCGCAGCACCCGCGGTCGCGGGCGGCTGATGAAGGTGTTCTACGACGAGCCTGCCATCCACTACGAGGCATGGCATCACACCGGCGCGGCCCGGCTGGAGGTCGGCCTGCATTTCGAATCCTCGGCGGACGTCAACGACCGCGCCTTCGAGTTCTTTCGGCGCCGCATGGTCGAAGTGAAGGCCAGCCTTCCCCGCGCGGAGCTCGAGCCCTGGGACCGCGGCTGGTCGCGGCTCTACGAGACGGTGCTCGCGCCGCGCCTCGACGAAGACGTGCTTTGGCGTACCGTCGCTTGCATGGCCGGCTACATGGTCAGCCTGCAGCCGCTGGTCGATCAGTTCTGGAAGGAGTCGCGATGAGAACCGTGGAAGTCACCGACGACCTGCAGGTCTACCTCGACGGCCTCGTGCCGAAGCGCGACAAGGTCCTGGCGCGATTGGAGGACGAGGCGCATCGAGAGAACATCCCGATCGTCGACGCGCACGAGGGCCAGCTTCTCTACCTGCTGGTCAAGCTCGGCGGCGGCAAACGGATTCTGGAGCTGGGGACGGCGACCGGCTACAGCGGCATCTGGCTTCTCCGCGGCACGGACGGCGGCACGTTGACGACCTTCGAGATGGACCATGAGCGCGCCGCGCGGGCGCGCAAGAACTTCGCCGACGCCGGTTTTGGCGACCGCGCGCTGGTCATCGAAGAGAACGCGGTCCAGGGCTTGGCCAAGCTCGACGATCGATTCGACGTCTGCTTCATCGACTTGCTCAACTCATTCCGGTCAGAGGACGTCACCCGTCAGGTTTTCGACCTCTGCATGGAGCGACTCGATG
>DATEHC010000058.1:0-3156 GCA_035279785.1 Candidatus Dormiibacterota bacterium | reverse complement strand
GAAGTGTTCTCGAGCAGTCCGCTGCCCAGGCCGATCCCCTCGCAGACGATCGTGACCTCGGCGAATAGATCGTCGCCTCGGCCGGTCCCGACACCCACCACACGGCCGTTCTTCGTGATCAGCCGGTCGACCACCGTCTCGGGCACCACCATCGCCCCCGCTTTCTCCGCCTGCTCTGCGAACCAGGGGTCAAAGCGCGCGCGCAGCACCGAGTAGGAATGCGGGTGCTCGCGGTTGCGGAGGTTCTTGTAGTCGATGCCGATCGCGGCGTCGGGCGTCATCAGCCACCGCCGCTCTTCGATGATCGGCCGCTCGAGCGGGGCTTGCTTCCAGGCGTCGCCTACGATCTGCTCGAGGTAGTAGTTGTAGAGGATGCCGCCCATGACGTTCTTGGAGCCAGGCTTCGCTCCACGCTCCAGTAGAGCGACCTGCAGTCCCGCCTTCGCCATGGTGATGGCGGCCGCGGTGCCGGCCGGTCCTGCGCCGACCACGACCGCATCGAATTTCTCCTCGTCACCCATCCGTCTAGAAGATTGAAGCTGATTGGGCTGACCGGCGGGGTCGGGTCCGGAAAGTCGACCGTCGCGGGCATGCTCCGCCGGCTCGGCGCGACCGTCATCGACGCCGATGAGGCGACGCACGCGGTCTACGCGCCGGGGACCGAAGGATTCACGGCGATCGTCGAGGCGTTCGGACAGGAGTTTGTGCGCGACGGTGAGATCGACCGCAAGCGTTTGGGCGACCTGGTTTTCAAAGACGACTCTTCGAGGCTGCGACTGAACGCGATCGTGCATCCGCGCGTGCGCGACTGGATGGCCGCGCGCACCGTCGAGGCGGTCGAGCACGGCGCCGAGGTGGTCGTGCAAGACGTTCCGCTGCTCTTCGAGAACGGTCTGCAAGGCCTCTTCAGCGGGACGGTGCTGGTCTACGCGCGGCCGCAAACCCAGCTCGCGCGATTGCTGGATCAGCGGGGGCTGTCGCGCGAGCGCGCGACCTCGATCATCGCCGCGCAGATGCCGATCGATGACAAGCGCGCGCTCGCGACGTTTGTCGTCGACAACGACGGCAGCATCGACGAGACGCAGCGCCAGGTCGGCGAGGTGTGGGCTAGAGTCCGAGCTCTCTGAGGATGTCTTCGGTGTGCTCGCCGAGCTCCGGTGGGCGGCCGCTAGACCCGAACAGATTTCGAGCCTTCACCTGCGGATGCGATGCAACCTCGTCGACGTCGAGCACCGGCTCGCAGCACACGTCGAGTCCGTCGAGCTTCGCCGACCACTCGTCGCGGCTTCGGGCCCGAAAGATCTCTTCAAGCGTGCGGTGCGCCGCTTCCGAGAATTGCGAGTCGACGAGGTCAGGCCGCTCCAGCGCGTCGCACAGGGTCTTCCAGAATTTCGGTTCGAGGGCGGCGACGCTGTAGTAGCGGCCGTCCGCGCATTCGTAGACGCGGTAGCAGGGAAAGCGCCCCGTCAGTCGATCATCGCCGCGCGCCACGCTGTCGCCGGCCGCGCGGGTCGCAAACACGAGGGTAAGAAATCGCATCGCGCCGTCGGTCATGGACACGTCGATCCACCGGCCTTCCTCGCCGCGGCCGACCGCCACGAGCGCTGCCAGGATCTCGACCGCAGGTTGGAGGCCACCGCCGCCGATGTCCGCGACCTGGACGGAAAGCGGGACCGGTGGTCCGTTGCGCTCGCCGTTCAACCCGAGCGCTCCCGCGACGGCCATGTAGTTGAGGTCGTGCCCCGCCCGAGACGCAAATGGACCGGTCTGGCCGTAGCCCGTGATGGAGCACACGACCAGCCGAGGCCTGCGCGCGTGCAGCACATCCCAGCCGATCCCGAGACGCTTCATCACGCCGGGGCGGTTGCCCTCCACCAGGACGTCAGCCGTGTCGACAAGACGCAGCAATATCTCTTTGCCGCGGTCGGATTTCAGGTCGAGCACGATGCTCCGCTTGTTGCGATTGATCGCCTCGAACTGCGGCGCGCTCAGTCGCATGTAGTCACCGGATCCAGGCTCTTCGACCTTGATCACGTCCGCCCCGAGGTCCGCCAGCAGCATCGTGCAGAACGCCCCTGGGAGCAGCCGCGTGAGATCGAGGACGCGGATTCCGCTCAGCACGCTCATACGTTAGTAGGAGACTTTCGCCTATCCCCCATGCGTTAATACGCCATGGAAGACTCCAGTCCCAGCATGCGCCACAGCAACCCGCATCTTGGTGAGATGTCGATCAAGGTCCCGGCTCCGTTTGCGGGGCTGACGGACCTTGGTTTCACCGCCCAGTACCGCGCCCAGGGCTTCAACGAGCCGCTGCACGACGTGCCTCTGCTGTTCGAAGGGCCAGAGCCGCCGATGCGCCGGCTGGCCGAGGTCCTGCAGCTCTTGAGCGGTGCGATTTCCACGACCTACAAATGGACCGGTCCCGTGATGCTGAGCGACGAGGTCGTCATCCTCGCGTTTCGCGACCGCAGCGTGGGCGAAGGGCCGAAGCTCGAGGACGGCACCCGTATCGCCGACTACGTGGTCAACCTCGTGCGACCGGTCGTGTTCACGTTTCTCCACGACTGCGCCGCCGTGGCCCATCTGCGTCTCGCCGACGTCATCGAGATGCGCGTGAGCGCGAACACGAGATCGATCGCGGAGTTCGCCCTCCCGCTGGACCGCATCGTCCAGCCGAACGGCGACCGCCTGCTATGGGCTGTGGCTGGCTGAGGGGCTAGGCGAAGGCGAGGTCGTCTGCGCCGAGCTCGAGGTGATGCTGCTGGCCCGGGCGCTGCTCGTGCTGGAGATGGTCGGCGTCGCGATCGAGCCCGGCGAGACGTTGGCGAAGTAGAGGGCGATCGGAACCACGATCATGCCCGCGATGACGGTGAGCACAAATGTCACCGCCCCCCATTCGCCGCGCAGAGCCGCCCAGTTCACGAAGTAGGGATTCTACTGAGACATACCCGCGCTTCGCGCGGGAGCCCTGTGAGGATGACCGCTAATCAGTAGTCGTCCGAGTCCGATGAACCTTCTTCCTCTTTCTTCTTGCGCTGGTTCAGGAGTCGGATGAAGTCCTGCGCCCGCGCGAGCGCCTTCCAACGCTCCGGGAAGAAGTCTTGAACCAGGATCTGGCGGTCCGGCTGCTGGTAGACGGTGACGCACCACTTGTTG
>DATEHC010000057.1:0-26095 GCA_035279785.1 Candidatus Dormiibacterota bacterium | reverse complement strand
CCGTCGGCGTTGGGCTGAGGGACTCCGCTTGCATGCTCGACGCCGTCGCCGGCGCCGCGCGGAATGCCCACGTGCGCTGAACGAGCGTGCCGGTGAGGCCGACGATGGCCAGCGCGTTGAGGCCATGAAGTCCGCCCACGGCGGCAGCGACCGCCCCATTTGCGCTTCCGACCAGCGCAAGCAGGAACTGGACGACCATCAAACCGAACAAGGCCCCGGTCTGCCCCTTCACTCGCGATGACATGCGCGCGCCAAACGAGAGTCCGATCATCGCGAGGATCGCGATTGGGATCAGGAAGGTGCCGTTGATCCCATGGAGCATGGCGAAGTTGTCACCGACCTTGAAACCGCCGAAGACGCTGGTGGCGGTGTCCTGGGTTTGATCCGCGCCCCAGACCTGCAGGGCTGCCGCCGCGATCAAGTAGAACTGCAGAGCCAGCAGGACCAGCAACACGACCCCGACGATCGAGTAGGCCTTCTTCATTGGGACCCCTCCTTGCAGGGCAGATGTTGCCTTACGAAAGGAGTTCTGTCGAGGGCCCGGGCTTGCCCAACCAGCAGGCGCAGTCACCCAGGTGACCGCACTCGGGAGGCGGCAGAGAGTCGAGGTTGGACTCGAGCGCGCGGAGTCTCCGGGCGACGCCGTTCAGCTCGACTATGCGCGCGTTCGTCTCTTCGATCTTCGCCTGAAGGAAGCCACCAAAGAATGCACGCTCCTGTTCGCGGGCGCCGCGCCGCGAGTCGATGAGTGTGCGAATTTCCGAAAGCTTGAGGCCCAGCGCCTTCGCATCGCGGATGAACCGAAGCCGATCCGCAGCGGCTCGGCCATAGACGCGATATCCCGATTCGGTCCGACCCTCGGCAACCAGCAGGCCGACGTCCTCGTAGAAGCGGAGCGCGGAGGGCGTCATGTCCACCTCGCTCGCGAGCTCACCGATGCGAAGCGTGCCCGAGGCCACGCAAGGACTACCGCACCGAAAAGATCGCTATTCCTTGATCACCCACATCTCGCGGATCGCCGCCTCGCCCGAACCGGACGCGGTCATGGTGACGTTCGCGCCATCGAGCTCGAAGGTGATCCAGGGACAGCACGCGCGCTCGACGTCGATGAGCTGCGCGAGCGCTTGGGCGCTGCCGGGGTGGAAGGCGAAATGCAAGCCGCCCGGAACTTCGTCTCTCGAGATCAGTGAGAGGCGAAACAGCTTCTGCCAGGATGCCGCGACATCTTCGAGGTCACGCGGCGTGAGCGAGCAGGCAATCGTGTCGGAGGTGGCGCGGTACGTCTTCATGAGGCGAGGCTAAACCCTCAACGTAGGTTGAAAGTCAAGCTTTCCAGCAGGCGGGCCGAGGTGTAATTTGCTGTCCAAACGCCAATGAGATCCTGGGTTCGGTCCCACCCGCTCGGCTTTGCGGTCGTCGGAGTGCTGCTGGCCATCGCCGGCACCACCCTGCTGGACGCGGTCGGCTTCGGCATCAACGTGGCGTTGCTGGTGCCTCTTTTCTTCGGGTGCTGGTACCTTCAACGCCTCTCTCGCGTCGAGATCGGCCTCCTCTGGGGCCGGCGGCGAGACTACGGGCTCGCCGTCCTGTATCCGCTGCTGGTGCTCGCGGCAATCGGGCTCATCGCGTGGGCGAGCGGCGCGGCCAGCGTGGGACGGGTCGACTGGGGAAGCACGCTGCTCAACCTGGCGGGTCAGATCGCCGTAACCGCCGTCCTCGCGATCGTGACCGAGGAAGGAATCTTCCGCGGCTGGCTTTGGGGCGCCCTCCAACGGGCCGGCATCGCACGATTCGGCATCTTCGCGTGGACCAGCGTCGCGTTTGGACTCTGGCACCTGTCGACCGCTCTGCTGCCCACACCGTTTCATCCCGCCCTCGCCCAGGTTCCCATCTACATCGCGAACGCGACCGCGATCGGCTTCGTGTGGGCTCAGCTGCGGCAGCTCTCAGGTTCGATCGTGGTGACCTCTGTCAGCCACGGTTTCTGGAACGGGCTGGTGTACGTACTCTTCGGCTACGGCACAACGGTCGGGATCTTCGGCATCCACAACACGACCGTGTTCGGACCCGAGATCGGCCTCGTCGGCCTCGCGCTCAACGTGTTCTTCGCCGCCCTGCTGTGGACCGTCGCCACGCGGTCGCGGGCGCCGGAGCTGGAGCCGCGCGCGGCCGAGCTCTAGGCCGTGGCGACTCCCGCTGTCGGCGTCCTGGCTGTTTAGCGGCGACCCGCCTCCGCGCGTACGCGGTCCAGCTGGGTGATCTGGATGAGGTTGCCGCACCCGTCGTCGACCTGAGCGATGGTCGAGCCGGTGACCTTCGTGGGCGCCATCTTGAACTCGGCGTCGTCCTTCATCCGCTCGTAGTCGCGCTGAACGTCGTCGGTGAAGAACATGGCCGCCGGCTGGCCCTGGTCGAAAAGTGCCTTCTGAAACGCCCTGGCCGCGGGGTTGGCATTGAGCTCGAGATGCAGCTCGGCGCCCTCGGGCTCGTCGGGCGACGCCACGGTCAGCCAGCGATAACCGCCCTGCCCCACGTCCGTCTTCTTCACGAATCCGGCAACCTGCGTGTAGAAGCGCAGGGCCTTGTCCAGGTCGTCCACGTAAATCGTCGTCAACTTGATCTTCATCTGTCTCCTCCAGTGTTTCCGATGGTCCTTCGCGGCGCGGGCCGCGTCACTGGATCCACCCTACGGACGCCTCGCGCCCCACCGCTTCTTCGTTTCTGACCGATATCCGGTGCCACACTTCATGCCGATGTCGTTCGACTACGCACGTGCCACCGCGTGGGACTCCAGCGCGCTCAGCAGGGTGCTCGGGCTGCTCGGCCTGGCCGCGGCGATCACTGCCGGCGGGGCGCTCGTCGGCCCGGCGCTCGGTGTCGTGGGCCTGTGGGTTTCGCTGATCGGCGGCTTCGTCGTCCTCATCGCCCTCCGCTTCGCGCGCAACTCGTCGCCGATCAACATGGTGCTGTTCGTCGTGTTCAGCGCCCTCGAGGGAGTGGTGCTCGGCGACGTGCTGGAAACCTACATCGCTCAGGGCGCGAGCCTGATCGTCTTCCAGGCCGCCGCGGCGACGGCGGTGGCGGGGATCGCGGCGGGCGCCGTCGGGTACTTCACCCATCGCGACCTGAGCCGCCTCGGCGGCTTCCTGTTCATCGGGCTGGTGGTCGTGGTGGTCGCATCGCTCGTGGGCCTCTTCGTCCAGTCCGGGGTCCTGTGGACAGCGATCTCGGCCGTGTCAGCGTTGTTGTTCACGGGGTTTCTGGTCTTCGACATAAACCGGGTGGCAAGGGCGGGAAACGTCTCCGAGGGCGACGCCATCGTGATGGCCATCTCCGTCTACCTCGACGTCTACAACCTCTTCCTAGATCTTCTCTATCTCTTCGGAGGACGCAGGGGGAGCCGCTAGCCGGGGCGGCGCCCCAAGAACGCGTCGCGCACGTGGCGATCCCTGAGCACCCGCGCCTCGAACCCCACCTCGCGCAGAAGGCGCAGCCACCGCGCGCGGCGGAAGAGGCCGAGGACGTGGCGATCGTGCTCGACCCGCACCCGCCCCGATCTTTCTCGGATCAGGATCGCGAAGTCGACAACGTATGTCGTGTCGGCAGGGTCGGGGTCGAAGACCCACTGCAGGAACCTGACGCTTCCGCGCTCGCCGTCGCCGCCGCCCTGGTCCGTGCCCTCCTCGAACGTCTCGCGAACGAAGTCCGGGACGAATACGGCCGCACCACCTGGACGGCAGTGCTCGAAAGCCGTGCGCATCACCGCGATCAGGTCCGTCTCCGAGGTCATGTGGCAGATCGCGTCGTGGACGAAGACCGCATCGAATGCCCGGCGTAGCCGGACCGTGCGGATGTCGCCCTTCACGTGCCGGCACTCGGGGTTCAAGCGGCGGCTCACCCTCAGCATTCGGCCCGAGAGGTCGACAAGCGTCATCTCGAAATGCCGCTTGAGATGCGATGCGCTGTTTCCTCCGCCGGAACCGAGCTCCAGAAGCGTGCGGGGCGGCGGCTTGGTGGCTTTGCGCAGCACGCGAAGGAAGTACGTGGTCTCGCGCAGGTACGCGGGCGAGGGAGAGAACACCGGCCACCAATCGGCCAGCTCGTCGTAGAGCCTCATCGCTTCAACAAGGATCCATCAGGCATGAAAACGCCGGGGCCACAGAACCCCGGCGTCTGACGAACGATTTAGAAAACGCGAAAAGAAGTTGTTACTTCTTCTTCGCGGCCTTCTTCTTGGCAGCCGGCTTCTTCGCGGCCTTCTTCTTGGCAGCCATGATGATCAACCTCCTTCTCTTCGTACTAGGACCCGATGTGCACCGTTAGGTCAAACGGGTCCATATGAGTCAACTGATGAGTGATCACTCGTCCCACGTTGTCGTTCTCTGTGCTGGCAACGACGAGCGACATCACTCTCGAATCGTTTTCATAAACGAATGACACCCGTTTTGTCAATGGTGTGGACAAGATCGTGGACAGCATGTGGACAACGAGCGATGAGCGATGGGCGATGTTTCGCCCCCGAAATCTCGCGCTAATCGTGCGTTCGGCGCGACTCCCAACCTGATTGGCACGCGATGCATCGCGTCGCGTCGGGCACGGCGGCAAGTCGGTCTTCGCCTATCGGTCCACCGCAAATCTCGCAGCGTCCATACGCTCCGCTTGCGCGAAGCTCGGCCGCGTGATGCGCCTGCTCATCACCAACCGCGCGCACCTTCTTGATCGCCTCGTCGGTTTCCTGCGCGCTCATCTGTTGCGAGGTGTCCGCGTCCCGGAATCCTCTGCTCATTACTAGATTGTGCGACTAACCGCGATAGGGCGACGGCGCTCCCGGGGGCAGATACGGGGCCGGATTGACCGGTTTTTGATTGATGCGCAGCTCGAAGTGCAGATGCGCGCCCGTCGAGTTCCCGGTCGATCCCTCGAGCCCGATCACGGTGCCCTGCGTGACCGTCTGCCCAACCTGGACCAGCGCCGTCGAAAGGTGGCCGTACAGCGTGTCGAAGCCGCCGGCGTGGGCGACCACGATGTAGTTGCCGTAGCCTCCGCTCGAGTTCCCGACGAGCGCCACGATGCCGTCGTCCGCCGCGTAGACGGGGCTGCCGAACGGCTCGACCAGGTCGATGCCGGTGTGGAAGTGCGGGTAGCCCGCGTACGGCGGCTCGAACCAGAAGGTGCTCGGGCCGAAGGGCTGCGAGATCTGCGCCTGCGGCTCGGGCCAGATGAATCGGTACTGCGTGGAGTGACCGCTGCTAGCGGGAATCTGCCCAACGTTGTTCGCCTGCAGCCAGACCTGCATCTGCGTCCAAACGGCCTGCATCGCGGAGGCGATGATCGCGTCCTGCTGCTGCTGCAGCATGTCGGTCACCTGCTGCGCGAGGGCGGCCGACTGGAATTCGAGTCGCGCGATCTCGCTGCGAGTCTCGGCGATCTTGTCCTGCAGCTGCGTCATCGAAGTCTCCTCCTGCTCCTGGAGGACCTTCAGCTGGGACATCTCGCCGTCGAGCTCCTTGCGCTTCGCGACCTGCTCGTCGCGCGCTGCCTGCTCCTTCTTGCGCTCGGCCTGGAGGTCGGCGAGGTCGACGTTGAGCGATGCCTTCAGCGTGGTGGCTCGCTCGCCGGCGACGTTGAGGTCGGCGACGCGCGTCAGGAGGTCGCTCAGGCTCTGCGCCTGCGCGAGCGTGACGAGGGGAGACGTGGGCGACACGTAGATGGCGCGCGCGAGCTGATTGAGCTGAGCCCTCTCGCCGTCGATGCGCTGGGACAGGAATGCCTCGCGCCTCTCCGCTGCGGCGATCTGGTCGTCGAGCTCAGCAATTCGTGCCTGGACCGCGTCGATCTTCGCCTGCACCGCAGCCTGCTGGGCCGCGTTGTCCTGGAGTGACGATTGCAGCTGCTGCTGCGCCGCCATCGCGTCGGCAAGGTTGCTTCCCAGCTGCGCCCGGATCTGGTCGATGACCGACAGCTGCTGCTGAGGATCGGTCGGGTTGGAATCGGCGCTGGCGCCCAGCCTGTCTCCTCCAAGCACGAGCAGCGCGACGGCGACCGCGAGCACGGCGCGCCTCATGACTCCATGTGTCTCCGCAGGCTGATGAGGGATGAGCCGGACCCGAGCGCGAGCCCCACCACCAGCACGCACGTGGCGGCCAGGGCGGCGATGGGCAGGGTCACTCCCGGCGCAAAGCGCGTGAACGCCGTCGATCCACCATCGATCGCAGCCAGCGTCAGCCCAAACGTGATCAGCCCGGCCGCAAGCCCGGCGATCGTCCCCGTGATCGCGCCTTCGATGACGAATGGCCCGCGCACCATCCAGCGCGGCGCGCCGACGAGCTGCATGATCCCGATCTCGTCGCGACGCGAGTGGATCGCGGCCTTGATGCTGTTGGCCGTAACCGCCACCGCGATGAAGCCGAGCATGGCGAGGAAGGCGAGGCCCCCGACAGCCAGCCCGAACAGCAGGTTCTGGATGCGCTGATAGGCGCCGCGGTCGTAGGAGGTCGGATACACGGGGTCGATTGCGATGTTGTTGCGCACCGACTCATCGATGGCCGCGACGTCGTCGATGCTCTTGACCTGGACGTCGAGACTTGCGGGAAACGGATTGCTGTCAGTCGAAGCCGCGAGCTGGGGAAGGCCAGGCATGCGCTGCGCGCGCTTCAGGGCGTCGTCCTTCGAGACGTACGTGACGCCGGCGACTCGCGTATCCGCCACCAGCTGGCGCTGGAGGTTGAACACGTCGGTCGCGTCGGCGTCGTCGCGCAGATAAACGTGGAGCAGCGAGGCCTGGCTCGCCTCGACCTGCTCGAGGTTGTACAGCGCGAAGCCCGCGACGCCGACAAGCCCGGACATGAGAAGAAGGAGGGTCATCGAGCCGAGCGCCGGCGCCGTGCCACCGAGGTTGCGCGCCCAGCTTCGCGCCGCGCCCTGAACGAGATAGCGGAACAGGTTGGCCACGACCACTTGCAGCACGTGCCGCCGGCGGAACTGGACCTTTACGACGTCGCCAGCCACGCCATCCTTCCCGTCTGCCCCGCGGGCTGGTCACGGACAAGGCGCCCTTGCACCAGCGTGACCACGCGCCGCTGCAGCCGCGTCACGATCTCGACGTTGTGGGTCGCCACCAGCACGGCGGTGCCCCACGCGGCGATGTCCTCGAAGAGATCCATCAGCTCCCACGCCGTCTTTGGATCGAGGTTGCCGGTCGGCTCGTCCGCGATCAGGACCGCAGGCTCGGCCACGACCGCCCGCGCCACGGCCACGCGCTGCTGTTGACCGCCGGACAGCTGGTGGGGAAACGATCCGGTGCGGTCGCCGATGCCGACCGCCTCGAGCGCGTCACGCGAGCGGTCCTTGGCCTCCTCGTCGGACACCTTGAGATCGCTCACCTGCAGCCCGAACGCCACGTTCTCGAGGGCGGTGAGGCGGGGCAGCAGCTTGTAGTCCTGGAAAACGACCCCGACACGGCGCCGAAGCTGGGCGACGCGCGAGGCTGGGAGCTCGTGGGCGGGCATGCCCGCGACCCACACCTGGCCCGTCGTCGGGCGGATCTCGCGGTTGATCAGCTTCAGGAGCGTCGTCTTGCCGGCTCCGCTCGGACCGACCAGGAACGTGAGCTCGCCCGGCTCGAGGGCCAGGTCGACGTCGTCGAGCGCGAGCCGCGATCCATAGGACCGGCTGACCCGGCTGAACTGGACGATTGGACGCGAGCGGGCGATTGGGCGCACTTCCCCGTACCACCTAACGGTCCTCGGTGGCGATTTCCGGCGCCACGCCCCGTCTTTTCATACTTGGTGGATGGGGCTCATGCAGCTTCCGGACGACCTTCCGGTCCCGGTCGACGATGGGGAGGCCGACCACCTGCGCGGGTTGCGGATGCCGCACGTCGTTCTGCCGTCAACCGGCGGCCGCGACGTTGATGTCGGCGAGCTCGGCGCCGGCCGAACGGTCCTCTACCTTTATCCCCGCACCGGGCGGCCGGAGCGGGGCGTCCCGGCGGGATGGGATTCCATTCCCGGCGCCCGGGGGTGCACGCCGGAGTCATGCGGGTTCCGCGACCACTTCGCCGAGCTGCGGGCCCTCGGCGCCGGCGTATTCGGGGTCAGCACCCAGGACACGGACTACCAGCGCGAAGCCGTCGAGCGGCTGAAGCTGCCGTTCGAGCTGCTCTCCGACTCGCGGCTCGAGCTGGCGCGCGGGCTTCGACTCCCAACGTTCGAGTTCGAAGGCGAGACGTTGCTGAAACGTATGACGTTCATCGTGCGCGACGGCATCGTCGAGCACGTCTTCTATCCGGTGTTTCCACCCGACCGTCACGCCGAAGAGGTCCTAGGCCATCTCGCCTCGCTCGTCTGAGCGGCTGCCTCGACCGGTCGCGGTGCTGTTCGACCTGGATGGGACGCTCGTCGACACCGTCGCGACCCGGCTCGAGGCATGGCTCGTGGCGTTCGACGAATTTCAGATCCCGGCTCGACGCGACGAAGTCGCCGGCCTGATTGGTTCGGATGGCAAGCGGATGGCGCGGATGGTGGCCGAGTCGGCGGGCAAGCCCGTCACCCATCAGCGCGCGGACGAGATCGATCGGCGCGCCGGCGAGATCTACAACGGGCTCAACACCGATCCTCGACCGCTCCCGGGCGTGCGCGAGACGTTGGCGGGTCTCGATACGCGAGGCATCACGTGGGCGATCGCAACCTCGAGCCTGGAGGCACAGGTCCGCGTCTCGGTCGAGGCTCTACGGCTTCCACGCCGGCCGATGATCGTGGACGGCAGCCACGTCGAGCACGCGAAGCCGGCACCTGACCTGTTGATCGAGGCGTCGAAGCGGCTGCGCAGTGCGCCCGAGAGGACGTGGTACGCGGGCGACTCCGTGTGGGACGTTCAGGCGGCCAACGCCGCGAGCATGTGGGCGATCGGGGTGACAACCGGATTCGCTTCGAAGGCGCAACTGGAGGAGAGCGGCGCGGCCGTCGTCCTCGACCGATTGGACCGCATCGTCTCGATGATCCCTTAGCGAAGGGCCCTGCTCATGATCACGCTGCGATACGTCTTGCCCTGCCAGTGGGCCAGGTCCACGCGCCGGTAGCCGCGACGGGCGTAGAAATCGATCAGGTGGTGCGCAGGCTCCGCGGTGTCGAGGGCTAGCTCGGCGGCACCTTCCTCGCGAGCCCGTCGTTCCACCTCGGCGATGAGCATTGATCCGACACCGGCCCGCTGCTGAGATGGCGAAACGGCGAGCTGCCCAAACACCGCAACATCCAACCGCTCATACCATGCGCAGTGCGTTTGCGTGCCCGGGGCGTACCAGGTGATCGTGCCCATGAGGCGGCCGTCCTGCACGGCGACCAGACAGCGACCGCGCTCGATTCGGCGCCGCGTCGTCTCGGTGGATTGATCGACGGCCGTGTAGTTCAGCCCCATTTCGCCGAGCGGTCGATAGGCGTCGTGCAGGAGCGCGGTCAGCGTGTCGATCGAGTCGGACGGCTGGAGGTCTCGAATCGTGATCGGCAACTCCAGCAGAGTAACCATCGCTGATCGCAAGCACGCGCCCCAGCGAGCACTGATCTTGGCTGCTCCGCGCTCTGGCGTGCTCCTCCTCCATCGACTGGCGCGCAGGCTACGCGGCGGTTACCGGAATCGGTATAGAAGTGGGATGAGCGTCGACTTTCTGCTCGTGACCCTGGTCGTGGTCGTCTCGCCGGGGATCGGCGTGCTGTACACCGTGTCGACCGCACTTGCCCGCGGCTCACGCGCCGGGATCGTCGCGGCCTTCGGCTGCACCCTCGGCATCGTCCCCCACATGGTGGCCGCGATCGCCGGGCTGGCAGCGCTCCTCGACGCCAGCGCTGTCGCGTTCCAGACGCTCAAGTACCTGGGCGTCCTCTATCTCCTTTACCTCGCGTGGACGACGATCCGCGATCGGGGATCGCTCGACGTGAATGGCGCCCAGGCGATGGTGTCTGCCCGCGCCGTGGTCCTCAAGGCCATCCTCATCAACCTCCTCAACCCGAAGCTCACCCTGTTCTTCTTCGCGTTTCTGCCGCAGTTCGTCAGCCCGCGCGAGCCACACCTCGTGCCGCTGATGCTGCTTTTAAGCGCGGTCTTCATGGGGCTGACGTTCGTCGTCTTCGCCGCGTACGGAGTTCTTGCCGCGCTCGTGCGCGACAAGGTCATCAGGAGTCCACGCGTGGTCACGTGGATGCGTCGCAGCATCGCCGGAGCGTTCGTTGTCCTAGCGGTCAAGCTCGCCGTCGTCGAGCGCTGAAAAGGAGGTAGCGGGGTGGTCGAAAAGGTCAACGTCGCAGAGAAGCTGAGTCGGTTCAGCGAGTACTGGTCGCCGAAGATCATCAGCGAGCTGAACGACTTTTACGTGAAGGCCGTGAAGTTCAAGGGCGAGTTCGTGTGGCATCACCACGAGGTGGAGGACGAGCTCTTCTACGTCGTCAAGGGCCGGCTGGTGATCAAGCTGCGCGACGGCGAGATCGTGCTCGAGCCAGGCGAGTTCGCCGTGATCCCGCACATGGTCGAGCACCTGCCCATCGCCGAGGAGGAGGTGCACGTGCTTCTCCTCGAGCCGAAGACGACTCTCAACACGGGCCAGGTCTCGAACGACCGGACGGTGCGAGAGCTGGGGCGGGTCTAGCTACTCGCCGTCGTGGCCGTCGTTGCCGTCGTTGCCGTCGTTTCCGCCATTGCCATGGTTGCCGGCGTGGCCCGCGATCCAGGCCACAAGGTTGGCGACGTCAGGTGAGCCGAGGCCGGTAACCGCGTCCCAGCCGTGCTTGCTGCTGGTCAGGTCGTGGAATCGCTTCTGCTCGCCTTCGCCCTTGGCAGCGCGATAGAGAAGCCCGTTGATCGCACCGAGGCGATGCCCCGCGGCCTGGTCAGCGAGAGCCACGACGCCCGCCCACTGCGCGGTCGCGATGCTCGTGCCGGCGTCCGGGTGGAGCTTGTGGTTCACGACCACCGGGGTCGGCGTGGCCGGGCTTGCATGCCACGCGACATCGGGAACGCCGCGCGCCTTTCGATTCTTCTGGAAAGGCGCCTGGTACGCGGGCCGCGAGTAGACGGAGCTGAAGCCGCCGCCGCTGCCGGTCCATGCCTCCTCAGAAACGTATGCGCCGGTGGACGGGTCCAGGGTGAGATTCGTCCCGCCGACCGCCGTCACCAGCGGATCGGAGGCCGGCGTTCCCACCGCCGGCACGGGCGAACCGTCGCAGGTCGGCTGCATCGGCCCGTGGTTGCCGGACGCGGCTAGAAGAGTGATCCCCCGTGCGGCAGCGCGCTCGAAGGCTTTGTGCTCGTCCGCGAGGAAGCCGGCGCTGGGGCAGCTCTCGGCCTCACTGAAGCTCATCGAGATCACGCCGCCGAGATTCTTGTCGATTGCGTACTTGGTCGCGCTCAGCAGGTCGGCGTCATTGCCCGTCTTGCCTTCGACCAGGACGAGGTGGGCGCCGGGCGCGATGGAATGAGCCCACTCCACGTCCGACGATTCTTCGACCGCCCACCCGAACTGGATAGGGTCCATCGGGTTGAACGGCGTCGTGCCATCCGGCGCCACGATGTCGAGAGACGCGGGGGGAAGCCCGAATGCGGCGTCGAACATAGCCAGGTCGCCCTGCACCACCGGGCTCTGATAGCCGGCGATGATGACGATCGTCTGTCCAGAACCAGTCAGATTCGCCGGAACGTCGTAAGCCGAGCGCAGCTGCGACGGCACGTACATCGATGCCGCCGATGCCTGAAGGGGGCCACCCAGGAGCAAGACGAGAGAACCGGCACCGCCGATCAAAAGACGCGCGGCAACACCAGGTTGAGACGACCGCCACACACCCAAGCCTTTGCTCCTTGAGCCCGACACACCCTCCGGGCTGAACGTATTAGGCCTGAAATGTTAGAACCGACCAGGTCAAAAACAAGGACTTAAGTAAGTTTTTTTAACGATTCCTTCCGCGGCGGTCCCTCTCCGTTTTTGTCGCCACCGCGAGCAGGCCGGCGAGGATCCCTCCCTCGAAGATTCCGTAGAAAAGCGACCGCCCCAGCGGTTGGTAAAAAGGGCCAATGTTGAGCAGGAAGGTGAGCACGGCGAACGACGGAAAGGAGATCGCCAGCTGCCTCCAGGTGTCGAGCGACTCCCACCAGAGCACGAGTCGGGGCGGCGGCCGGCGGGGCGTCGGGTTCATTGGGCTCCGTCAATTGTTGCCGGGCGCGCTCCTCCTTTTGGCCGCGGCCTGCGACCCGATCACTGGCACCGGCTCTGGCACCCCTCCCGACCCGAGCCAGTACCTCAAGGTCGATCCCCACACCCGAACGGCGGTCATGACCCTGATCGCCGGCTATCCGGCGAGCGACTTCCAGTTCAACTACGACGGCTACACCGACGGCCGGCTGATCGTCCGGGTGCCGGTCGGGTGGCAGCTGACGGTGCAGTGCGCCAACCGGTCCACCGTCAACCAGTCCTGCGCGGTGGTCACCGACGCCCACGCGACGCAGCCGGTCCAGGAGGACTGGTCGACGCCCAATCCCCGGAAGGGGCTCAAGCCCGGGGACTCGGCCAGCTTCGTCTTCGCCCCGCAGAGCCCGAGCGCCTACCGCATCGCCTCCCTCGTGCCGGGGAGCGAAGCCAGCGGCATGTGGCTCGACCTTCGCGTCGTGACGGGCGGAAATCCGAGCACATCGGCTACCGGCTGACTCGATGGTGACGCTCGATGACGTCCGCAAGGTGGCGCTCACGCTTCCACGCAGCTACGAGGCGCTCGTCGGGGGACGGGTCAAGTTTCGCGTCGGCCGCATCGTCTATCTGTCTTTCTCGCGCGACGAAGCGGTGATGGGCTTCGCCTTCCCCAAGGACGAGCGCGACTGGCTCATTGGAGGATCGCCCGAGAAATTCATGCTTCCCAGTCGGGGCGACCTCCGCTATCACTGGGTGCTCGCGCGGCTCGAGCAGCTCGACAAGACCGAGATGGAGGAGCTAGTCGTGGACGCCTGGCGTATGGTCGTGCCCAAGCGTCTTGCAGAATCTTTCGTCTATCAACCAGCCTGACCCAACGCGGGAAAAGCGCGCGCTCAACTGGTCGTACGTGCTGATCGGCGTGGCCGACGGCACGCTGCTTCCGTTCATTCCTTTGTTTCTTCTCCAGCGCGGGATGAGCGCTCCGCTTATCGGGGCGGTGCTAGCCGCGTCGGCCCTCGCCTCGCTGTCGGCGGGGCTCAGCTGGGCGTACCTCACCGACCGGCGCCTCAAGCCCGAGCGGCTCATCGTCCTCGCGAGCATCGCCGCCGCGCTTGCGGCCCTGCTCCTAGAGGTGACGGGCGGCGCGGTTGCACTGTCCGCCGTGATCGTCGTGCTCTGGCTCGCGCGCGCGCCGTTCACGCTGCTCGACCCGATCGCGCTGCGCCGCTTGCGCAAGGCTCGGCGCACCGATTACGCCCGGATCCGCCTGCGCATGAGCGCCGGATGGGCGGCGTCGGTGACATTGACCGGCGGCGTCTACCAGGCAGTCGGGCTGCGCCTCATGCCGCTCGTATATGCGCCGCTGACTGCGCTGTTCGGGGCCTGGGTGTGGCGCCGGCTCCAGCCTTCACCAACAACCGAGACGATCGACGGGCCGACGCAGGCGCCCACCCCGCGCGTGCATGGGCTGCCGCCCGCCTTGATCGGTTTCCTGATCAGCTCGTTTCTCCTCGGCGCCTCGCTGGCGGCGACGCAGAACTTCCTGACGCTGCAGATCTCCTTTCTCGGCGGCGGCGCGCTCCTGGTCGGCGCCTCTGCGGCGTTCCAGGCCCTGACCGAGATTCCCACCATGGGCTACACGCATGTGCTCACGCGGTACTTCTCGCATCGCACGCTGTTCGCGCTGGGTTGCGCCATCTACCTCGTGCTCTTCATCGCCTGGGCGTTCGTCTCGAATGCATTTCTCGCTGCGGCGCTCAAGCTCGGCGTCGGCGTGGCGTTTGCGCTGACCTACGTCGCGTCCGTCGTGCTTGCGGACGAGCTTTCACCGGCGCGCCTTCGTGCCACCGGGCAGCTGCTCGTGAAGTCGACGACTTTCGGCGTCGCGCCTGTCTTGGGCGCGTTCGGCGGCGGCGTGATCTATGGGACTCTCGGCCCCCGCGCGATGTTCCTCATCTCGACGGCGGTTGTCGCCGCGGCTGGAGTCATCGCCCTCGTGGCGGTCCCCGCAAGAGCGAGGCGGGAGGTCGAGGCCGTCGCCCCGGCGGCGGCGGAGCCGGCGGCGGCTACGCCGTGACCACGTGCTGGAGCGGGATCCAGAACTCGATTCGCGTTCCCTCTCCGGGCTTGCTCTCGATCTTGTAGCGTCCACCAGCCATCAGAGCGCGCTCGCGCAGGGCAAGCAGGCCGAGATGGCCGGGCAGGTTGCTGCGCTCGGCGACGTCGAAGCCCTGGCCGTCGTCCTGCACGACGCCGATCACCCCGCCGTCCAGTTGCGAGAGCGAGATCTTGATCTCCGACGCGCGGCTGTGACGCTCGACGTTGCCGATTGCCTCCGCCACCTCGCGGAAGATCATCGTGCGATCGTCGGCGTGGACCTCAGGTGGCAGATCGATGTTCAGCTCGCTCCGGATCCCGGACGCCGCCAGCATCGCGGCACGATCGCGGATGGATTGCGCGAGGCCGTCCGGTCCTTCCAGGGAGGGCGGGCGGACGTCGAAGACCAACCTGCGCAGCGCCGACTCCGTCTGTTCGAGCAGGCGGTGGATGTTCGCCATGGCTTCGGAGTCCGCGTCCGTGCGGTGCGAAAGACGCGCCAGCTGCAGCTCGGCCGCCGTCAGCTTCTGCAGGGCGTCGTCGTGCAGCTCGCTGACGAATCGTTTGCGCTCCTTCTCCACCACGGACGTCATGTTCTTGAGCAGGATCTGGCGCGCGCCGTCAACCTTGACCAGCCGGTCGACCGACTTCCTCAGGTCCTCCTGCGTGTGCCACAGCCGGGTGACGAGGCCCGCGGCCAATCCAGCCTTCTGAAGCACCCACGTGTCTTCGCGAGAGAAGCCGCCGGGGCGGACCGAGTCGTAGGCCGCGACCAGGCCGAGCCTCTCGTCGCCCGCCCGCCACGGAACGCTGATCGCGTTGGTCACGCCCAGGGTGTCGAGCACGTATCCGTATTCGGGCGCGTCGGCGCCGTTGGCCCGGAAGATCAGGTCGTCGAAGACGACCTTGCCCGCGAGGTCCGCGCCGCCGGGCACGCATGGCGTCGGCCCCAGCCGAGACATGAACTCACGGTCGATGCCGTAGCTTCCGGCGGGGATCGGCTCGAGGATTGCGTCGCGCAATCGCCAGAAGAGAACCTTGCTGGCTCCGACGAGCTCGCCGACCGTGCGTGCCAGGCGGCCGTAGAAATCGCCGAGGTCCTGGCCGGAAACCGCGGCGTGCGACGACACCGCCATCAGGACCTGGACGGCGAGCTCATGGGCGCGCTCCACCCGCTCGGTGCTGCGCAGGCGCCTCGAGCTGTCGATCGCGGTCGCGGCCTGCGACGCGAATATGGCGAGGGCGCTCCTCTCGCTGTCGGCGTACGGGCTGGACCGGCTTACACGCAAGGTCCCCAGCACCTGCTCGCCGGCGCGCAGGTCGGCGGTCGCGGTGCTCTGGCGCAGCATCCGCCCTGCGTCGCCGGACGCCGAGAACTTGCTCTCGCCGAGGTCCAGCTCGGCGTGAGAGGAGCGGGTCAGGCGGAGCGCCAGGTTGGCAGCGCGCCGCGCCACCTCGTCCGGCTCGGCCGAGGCGTCGAGCCCCGCCGTCGCGGCCTGGAGGCGATCCAGCACGTCTTGAAGCGCGGCGTCAAGCGGCGCTGTCGCCAATTACTCCCCCCGATATTGCCAACTAACAAAACTTTACGGCGACCTGGCCCGATCGGCCGGACCGGCCGTTCCCAACGCAGGGAATCGAACATTATGATCACCCAAGGGGTGGCTATGGGGATGTGGTTTCCTGGCGTGGCGTTCGCGCCTGAGCATGGCGTCGTGCTTCTCGGCGCGCCTGAGCGGCGGCTCGCGGCGCGCCCAACGCCGGCCACCCACATCCTGATGATCGAGGACGATCCGGCCATCGCCGAGATGTACCGGGTCCAGTTCGAACACGACGGCTACCGCGTGACGATCGCCACTACCGGCGAGGTCGCGGTGAATGCGCTGACGGGCGATTCTCCCGACGTCGTTCTGCTCGACCTCCTTCTTCCCGACCGGAGCGGCTTCGAGGTGCTGGCATCGCTGAACGAGCGCCTGCCGGACCACCCGCCGGTCGTCATCCTGTCCAACTACGGAGAGCCCTCGATGATCGACCGGGGCCGTTCCCTGGGGGCGATCGAATACCTGGTCAAGTCTCGGGTCACGCCCGCGGACATCTCGCGGCAGATCCCGCAGTGGGTCGACCACGGCCGGGGAGGCCGGCAGCCGGACTCTTGACCCCCGTAGTCCTGGTCCAGGACGTAACGGCCGCGGCATTTGTCGCGCTGGGTCTGGCGATGGCGTACCGCTGGAACAGGGACCGGGGCCGCGCCCAGGGCAAGCTCGCGATCTCGCTTGTCGCGCTGGGGGTGGTGGCGCTCGTCGGCCGGCTTCCCGCGGTGCAGGTGCTCTCGCTCGTCGTGATCGTGGCTCTGATGCTTTCGGCCTATTTCGTCCTTCTGTTCCGGGACGAGTTCCTCCCGCTCAGCCGCCGCGCTCACTGGGTCGGGGGGATCGTCTTCGCGGCGGGAACGATCGACGGGATCGTCCTCCTGGCTGTGCAGCAGAGGACGTCGAACGAGGTCATGACATCCATCGCCTTCCTTTATGTGTTGGCGTGGGCGGCGCTGATCGGCGAGCCGATCGCCCGCTTCTGGCTGGCAAGCAACAGCCTGCCCGCCGTGCAGAAGGCACGCATGCGCTTCCTTAGCGTCGGGTTCGGTCTGCTGATCCTCATCCTCTTCGTCGACGTGTTGGGCGGCGCCGCGCTGCGCAGTCCGACCGCGATCGTGATCACGCAGCTGCTCGCGCTGGCGACGGTGCCGCTCATATACGTGAGCTTCGCCCCACCGGCCCTCCTTCGCCGCATCTGGCGCATGGGCGAGGAGAACGAGGTTCGTGCGGCGCTACAGGACCTCTTGATCTTCAGCCCCACCCGCAAGGACATCGCCGAGCGCGCCGTCTTCTGGGCGGTGCGCCTGCTCGGCGGCACCCGCGGCTACATCCTCGACGCCGGCGGCAACCTGCTCGCCGGCGATGCCGAAGAGCCCGGCGATGCTGTCGTGCGCGCGACGCTGCATTTGCCGGAAGGCGAGGGGAAATTGGCGGTTGTGGCGGGGACCTTCACCCCCCTGTTCGGCACCGATGAGGTGTCGCAGCTTCGCGCCTATGCCAACTCTGTCTCCGCGGGCATCCAGCGCGTGACCGTCACGGAGCGACTGGCCGCCATCGAGAAGAACAAGACGCAGTTCCTGAACCTTGCATCGCACGAGCTCCGCGGCCCCGTGACCGTGATCCGCGGCTACGTGTCGATGCTCGAGAGCGGCATGCTGGGCACCCTCAACGAGCGCGGCCACAAGGCGGCGGACGTCATGTCCGCGAAGGTGCTCGAGATGAACGACCTCATCGAGGAGATGATCGAGGCCGCCCGCCTCGAGGAAGGAGGGGTTACGCTCCGCGTCTCCGACACCGACCTGCGCGACGTGGCCAGGGCCGCGGCCGACATGGTCGCGCCCCTTGTCGACGGCGAGCACCGGATCGAGCTCGACCTGCCCGACCGCCGCGTCCGGGTGCGTATCGACCCCGACCGAACGCGGACCATCATCGCGAACCTCCTGACCAACGCCCTCAAGTACTCACCGGACGGCGGCGAGGTCACGTGCCAGGTGCGTGCCCGCGGCGGCGTGGCGCGGGTGACCGTGACCGACGAGGGGCTGGGCATCGCGCACGAGCACCTCCCCACGCTGTTCACGCGCTTCGGTCGGGTCATCACTCCGCAGACCGAGCACCTGAAGGGCACCGGCCTCGGACTCTTCCTCGCGCGCCAGCTGGCTCGCCTCCAGGGCGGCGACATCACCGTGGCCTCGGTCGAGGGCAAGGGCAGCACGTTCACCCTGCAGCTGCCGGTGGCGTCGCAGGACGGCTCGGCGGATGAGACGGGAAAAACCCCGGGCGACGCGATGAGTTTTACTGTGGGGGAAAGTCTTAGTTCCTGACCCTCCATCGGCCTGAACAGGGGTAAAGCAATGAGCAAAGTTCGTGTTCTCGTCGGCACGCGCAAAGGGGCTTTCATCCTCAGCTCCGACGCGAGCCGCAAGAAGTGGACCGTCGACGGCCCGCACTTCGCGGGTTGGGAGATCTATCACCTGAAGGGCTCGCCCGCCGACCCGGACCGCGTCTACGCGTCACAGTCGTCGGGCTGGTTCGGCCAGGTGCTGCAGCGCTCGGACGACGGCGGTAAGACCTGGGCGGCGGCCGGCAACCAGTTCATCTACGACGGCGAGACGCGCCCACACAAGTGGTACGACGGCTCGGACCATCCCTTCGAGTTCAAGCGGGTCTGGCACCTGGAGCCCTCGCTCGACGACCCGGACAAGATCTACGCCGGCGTCGAAGACGCCGCCATGTTCGTGTCGAGGGACGGCGCCAAGACCTGGTCGGAGCTGCCAGCCCTGCGCAACCATCCGTCAGCAGGCGAATGGGCGCCGGGCGCGGGTGGGCTTTGCCTGCACACGATCGTCCTCGATCCCACGAACAAGGGCCGCATGTACATCGCCATCTCCGCCGCGGGCGTATTTCGCTCGGACGATGACGGCAAGTCGTGGACGCCGGCCAACAAGGGCCTTCGCTCGAACACCATGCCGGACGAGGACCAGGAGGTCGGGCACTGCGTCCACCGCATCGCCATGCACCCGTCGCGGCCGAACACGCTCTTCATGCAGAAGCACTGGGACGTCATGCGCACCGACGACGCGGCCGGCTCGTGGCGCGAGATCAGCGGCAACCTGCCGACCGACTTCGGGTTCGTGATCGACGTCAACGCCAACGAGCCGGACACGGTCTATGTGATCCCGATCACGAGTGACTCGCACCACTTCGTCATGGACGGCAAGCTGCGCGTCTACCGGAGCAAGACGGGCGGCGATGACTGGCAAGCCCTCACCAATGGCCTCCCGCAGGAAAACTGCTACGTCAACGTGCTGCGCGACGCGATGGACGTCGACGACCTCGACCCGTCCGGCGTCTACTTCGGCACGAGCGGCGGGCAGGTGTACGCATCGCCGGACGGCGGCGACACCTGGAACGCGATCGTCCATGACCTTCCTGCCGTGCTCTCCGTCGAAGTCCAGACGATGAAATGAGCATTCAGGTCGTCCTGCCGCGGAACCTCCAGATCCTCGCCGGGGTCGGCAAGGTCGTCGAGGTCCAGGTCGACGGGGCGCCCACACAGCGCTCGGTGCTCGACGCGCTCGAGGACGCGCATCCCGCGCTCCTGGGCACGATTCGGGACGCGGTCTCCAAGAAGCGGAGGCCGATGATCCGCTTCTTCGCGTGCGAGGAGGATCACTCCGACGACTCCCTTGACGCGCCACTGCCGGCGGAGGTTGCTTCGGGTAAGGAGCCCCTCCTGATCATCGGCGCCATCGCGGGGGGCTGAGTGGGCGAGGAGAGGCGCCGCTCCGAGCGGCGTTGGCGTGGCGGCGGGTGCGGCGGAGGCTGCGCGAGCATCATCGTGGTGCTCACGCTGGGTTTGCTGCTCAGCCTCTTCAACGTCGCGATCGGGATCGGAGTCTCGGTGCGAGTCCCGTTCACGTCGAACGTCAACATCACCCTCGCCGGATCGGTGGGGAAGAAGGACAAGGCGCCCGATGCGCTTCCGTCGTACGTCCACGGCAAGCTCGGCGGGAACCAGAACTTCGTCAACGGCTCGCAGACGCTGACCATCTGGGTCGCGGAAGGGGACGTGATCTTCGTCGCAGGCCAGCAGGAGGGCGCGCCGATCTTCGACCTCCACCTGGAGGCCCGATGACGGCCGAAGTGGGGCTGTAGGCCGGATTTACTCCGGCCGTTACCAGGCGTCGTTTACCAAACGCCTCCAGGCATAGGTTGCAACTGAGGGGGCTCCACGTCGGAGGCCTGCCTCCCCCGTGCCGTTATGTATACGCGGGCCGCTCCGTCACCGGCCAGAACTGGTCGGTGTGGATGATGTAGCGCTGCGTCGCGAACGCGCCGGCCCACAGCGGCCAGCACGTCGTGAGGGTCAGGTGGAAGCCGTTGGAGTCGGTCACCAGCGCGGTGCGATTGTCGGGATTGACGATCTCGGTGCTCACCACCCGGTAGCGATACACGCCGTAGCGCGTCTCGAGGTCGATCTCGTCTCCCTTGACGAGCTGCGGGAAGTTGATCCAGTAGACGTTGTGCGCCGCCACGCCGACGGTGCCCGGGTCGCCGGGCCAGCGCGTCTGTGGGTAGTGGCCCGGGCTCGAGTACAGGACGCCGCTGTCCACGCCTTCGCGGATCGCGGCGTAGTAGTCGAGCTTCGGGATGCGGATCGCGAAGTCGACGCCGTCGACCGGCCGCTTGACGCTGGGGTCGATCGTCCGAACCTGCGGGTGCGGCGCGGCGACCTCGTGGCGCCAGACCTGGTTCAGGTGCTGCTGCTCCCTCACTCCCTGCCACATGCCGTACGCGAAGTTCGCCAGAAGCGCGAGGCCGATCACCATGCAGATCGTCCAGATGAGCGTGCGGACACCGGGAAAGAAGGCACGGCGGGCGTGCATCTCAATTGGATAACGCGCGGTTTGTCCGAGGTATCAGGCATTTCCTGCCCCAAAAACCCCGGATAGTCCGGACTATCCGGAAAAAGGCGGCTAACTAAAGCACGAAGTAGACCGTTGCCCCTTCGCCGACCGCCCCCTCGGCCCAGATCCGTCCGCCGTGCCGGTTTACGATCCGGCGGGCCGTGGCGAGCCCGATGCCCGCCCCTGGAAACTCGCTCTGGCTGTGGAGCCGCTGGAAGGCCCCGAACAGCCGATGCGAATCGATCATGTCGAACCCGACCCCGTTGTCGCGGACGAAGATGCGCGACTCCCCGTCGATCATCTCGCGCCCCACCGTGATCTTCGGCGAGGGCTTGGTGTGGCTGAACTTCCACGCGTTGTTGATCAGGTTGCCCAGCAGGATCTGGACGAGGCGCCGGTCACCGGACACAGTGACCCCCGGCACGATCTCGACCTCCGTCGGGCTCTCGGGATCCGCGTCGCGGACGTCGGCCGCGATCCGCGTCGCCATCTCGGTGATGTCCAGCTCCTCGCGCCGGATCTCGCCGCTCGTCAGCCGGAACAGCATCTGCAGGCCGTCGAAGACCGAGGTCATGCGCGAGCTGGCCTCGCGCATCTTCTCGAGCGTCTCGCTTGCGTTCGCGTCCAGCTGGCCGCCGTACTTCTCGAGCATCGCCTTGCTCATGCCGTCGAACGCGATGAGCGGCGCGCGCAGGTCGTGCGACACCGAGTAGCTGAACGCCTCGAGCTCGCGGTTGATCGCCGTCAGCGCGATCGTGCGTTCCTCGACGAGCGTCTCGAGCTGCGTGCGGTACCGGCGCAGCTCCTGCTGCGCTCGATAGAGCTCGACGAAGACTGTGACCTTGGCGCGCATGATGGCGGGCACGACCGGCGCGAAAACGAAGTCGACCGCTCCCAGGTTGTAGCCGCGGCCCATGTCGGTCTCGGCCTGGTCGAGGGCGGTGACGAAGATGAGCGGCATGAGCTCCGAGCGGGGCCTCTGCCGGATGAGCTGCGCCGTCTCGAATCCGTCCATGATCGGCATGCGGACGTCGAGCAGGACGACGGCGAACTCGTTGCGCAGCAGCTGCCGCAGCGCGTCGGCGCCGGACGAGGCCTCGACGATGTTCTCGTCGAGGGGCCCCAGGATGGTCCGCAGCGCAAACCGCTTCGTCGCGTCGTCGTCGACGACGAGGATGTTCACCTTGACCTTCGAGACAGCCGGCGTGGGCTCCTCGTGCTCGGAGACCGCGCGGCGCTGGCGCGTCACCATCGCATCTTGCGGTAGAGGTTCACTCCGTCCCGCACTTGCTCGAAGCTGTCGCGATCGGGACAGTTGATCAGCGACTCCCGCTTGCCGACCGCGAGATATCCGCCCCGCACGAGGCTGTCGTAGAAGAGCCGGTGCGCCCGCTCCTGGAGCGAAGACCGGAAATAGATGAGCACGTTGGCGCAGACGATCAGGTGGAAATCGTTGAACGAGCCGTCCGTCACAAGGTTGTGCCGCGCCCAGGTGATGCTCGTCTGCAGGCGCGGATCGAACCGCGCCGCCCTGCCCGTCACCGCGTAGTGGTCGGCCAGCGAGCCTTTGCCGCCGCTCTCCTGGTATGACTCCTCGAAGCGCCTCACCTTCTCGAGCGGGTACGTGCCGAGCCGCCCGACCGCGAGCATGTCTTCGTTGAGGTCGGTCGCGTAGATGGTGCTGCGGCCGAGGATGCTCTCCTCGCGCAGCAGCACCGCCAGCGAATAGACCTCTTCGCCGCTCGCGCAGCCGGCGACCCAGATCCGGCACGACGGGTAGGTACGCAGGACGGGGAGCACGTCCTCGCGCAGGCAGTGGATGAGATCGGAGTCGCGGAACATCGTGGTCACGCTTACGCCGACCAGGCCGAGCAGGCGCTGCATCACCGCCGGCTCGTGGAGGATGCGCTCCTGGTAGGCGGAGATGGTGCGCACGTTCTCCCGCGCCATCGCCGTCGCGAGCGAGCGGCGGAGCGGGCCGATCGCGTATTCGCGAAAGTCGTAGCCGTAGCAAAGGCGCACGCCATCAAGGAGGAGCCCCACCTCGATCTGCTCGAGTTCCGGGCTGGAGCCTGAGAGCGAGAGCTCTGCCGCCTCGCTCCGGCTCAACGCACCAGCCATGACTTGAGCATGGAAAGCAGGTGGGCGTTGTTGATCGGCTTCGCGATGTAGTCCGATGCTCCCGCTTCGATGCATTTCTCGCGGTCTCCTTTCATTGCCTTGGCGGTGAGGGCGATGATCGGCAGATCTCCGAACGACGTCATCTCTCGCATCTTCGACATCGTCACGTAGCCGTCCATCTCGGGCATCATCACGTCGACCAGGGCGACGTCGATGTCGTCCTCCATGCGCAGGAGGTCCAGCGCCTCCAGGCCCGAATCGACCGAGACGACCTCCATGTTGTGGCGCTCGAGCATCGCGGTCAAAGCAAAGATGTTGCGGATGTCGTCGTCCACGACGAGCACTTTCTTCCCGGCGAGCTCGTCGCTTGCGGGCTCGACACCATTGGACCCTGCCTCATGCCGAGGCTCGTCGTCGCGGTCGCCAAGGACGCTCGAGATCTCCCGCTTGAGGCGCTCGGGAGATCGGGCGTCCTTGATCACGATGCTCCGCGCAGCCTTGCCGAGCTTGATCTCTTCCTTGCGCGTGAGGTCCTTCGCCGTGTAGACGAGGAGCGGCGTGGAGCCGAGGGCCTGGCTCGACTGAAGGTCTTCGATCACCTTCCAACCGCTCATGCCGGGCAGACCGAGGTCAAGGACGACGCAATCAAAGCTCTCCCTTTGAAGTAACGCGAGAGCTTCGTCGCCTGACGCAACCGCGACCGTCTCCGTGTTGGTCGGCGCCATAAGGTCCTGGATGTACTGGCGCTGGACCGGATCGTCCTCGACGACCAGAAGCCTTTTCGCCTCGACGGTCTGGGCCTGCGGCGGTTGGGAGCTGCCGTTGGTCTGGACGGCCGCCCCGGCCATCACCAGCTCACGTGCCTCCTCGGCGAAGGCCTCGGCGGGATCGGGCTGGCCGCCGCGACGCGCATAGGGCTGAGCGATCAGCGGCAGGTAGATCGTGAAGACGCTGCCGACGCCGGGTTCGCTCTGGATGCGGATCTCGCCGCCGAGGAGCCGGGTCAGCGACCGGCAGATGGACAGGCCAAGACCGGTGCCCCCGTACTTGCGGCTGGTCGACCCGTCCGCCTGCGCGAACGACTCGAAGATCGACTGCTGCTTCTCGATCGGGATGCCGATGCCCGTGTCGACGACGCGGAACGCTATGACATGCGCGGCGTGGTTGAGCGCCTCGTTGGAGGGGCTCCAGCCGCCGGCGGCCATCTCCGCGATGAACTCGACCTTGCCCTTTTCGGTGAACTTGAACGCGTTGCTGAGCAGGTTGTTGAGGATCTGTTGCAGACGCTGCGGGTCGGTGGGGATTGTCTCCGGCAAGCCCGGCCGCAGGTCGATGTGGAATGCGAGCTTGGTCGCCTCGGCCACGTGCCGGAAGGTCCTCTCGAGCATCGGCTTGAGCTCGGCGATCGGCCAGCTGCTGATGTCGAGGGCTACGGTCCCGGACTCGATCTTCGAGAGGTCGAGGATGTCGTTGATGAGCTTCAGGAGGTCGGTGCCCGACGACCGGATGATCGTCGCGTACTCGACCTGCTTCGGCAGCAGGTTGCCGTCGGGGTTGGCCGCGAGCTCCTGCGCCAGGATGAGCAGGCTGTTCAGCGGCGTGCGCAGCTCGTGCGACATGTTGGCCAGAAACTCGGACTTGTAGCGCGAAGTGATCTCGAGCTGCTCGGCCTTCTCTTCGACCAGCGCCTTGGCGTTTTCGACCTCGATGCGCCGCTGCTCGACCTCGGAGTTCTGCTCGGACAGCTGACGCGCCTTCTCCGCGAGCTCGTCGTTGGTGCGCTGGAGCTGGTCCTGCTGACTCTGTAGCTCGGTGGCCAGCGACTGCGACTGCTTTAGGAGGTCTTCGGTGCGGCTGTTGGCCTCGATCGTGTTGAGCACGATGCCGATGCTCTCGGCGAGCTGGTCGAGGAAGTCGATGTGGGTCGGGCTGAACGGCTCGAACGAAGCCAGCTCGATCACCGCTCTGACCTCGCCCTCGAACAGGACAGGCAGCACGACGAGGTTGGCCGGCGGGGCGTCGCCGAGCGCCGACGTTATGCGGATGTAGTCGCGCGGCACGTTCGTGACGACGATCCGTTTCTTCTCCAGCGCGCACTGCCCGACCAAGCCTTCGCCCAGGGCAAACTCCATCGCCACGTTCCGCTGCGGCTTGTAGGCGTAGCCGGCCTGCAGAGCGAGATGCTCGGGCCGGCCGTTGGCCCCGACCATGCCGTAGAACACGCCATGCTCGGCGTGGACGAGGGGCGCGAGCTCGGAAAGGATCATCTTCGAGACGGTCATCGGATCGCGCTGGCCCTGGAGCATCCGCGTGAAGCGGGTGAGGTTGGTCTTCAGCCAGTCCTGCTCCTCGTTCTTCTCGGTGGTCTGGCGAAGGTTGCCGATCATCTCGTTGATGTTGTCCTTGAGGTTTGCCACCTCGCCCTTCGCGTCGACGTTGATGTTCCGCGTCAGGTCGCCCTTCGTCACGGCCGTCGCCACCTCAGCGATGGCGCGGACCTGGGTGGTCAGCGTCTGGGACAGCTGGTTCACGTTGTCGGTGAGGTCGCGCCACGTGCCGGCCGCGCCGGGAACGTTGGCCTGGCCGCCCAGGCGGCCTTCGGCGCCCACCTCGCGCGCCACGGTGGTGACCTGCTGGGCGAAGACCGCAAGCGTGTCGGTCATGCCGTTGATGGTGTCGGCGAGCTCGGCGATCTCGCCCTTCGCCTCGAGGGTGAGCTTGCCGCGCAGGTCGCCGTTGGCGACCGCGGTGACCACGCGCGCGATGCCCCGCACCTGGTCGGTGAGGTTGGACGCCATCGTGTTGACGTTGTCGGTGAGGTCCTTCCACGTGCCGGCGACGCCTTCGACCTGAGCCTGACCGCCGAGCTTTCCGTCCGTGCCCACCTCACGCGCCACGCGCGTCACCTCTTTGGCGAATGCGTTGAGCTGGTCGACCATCGTGTTGATGGTGTTCTTGAGCTCGAGGATCTCGCCGCGGACGTCCACCGTGATCTTCTTGGAGAGGTCGCCCTGCTGCACGGCTGTCGTGACCTCGGCGATGTTGCGCACCTGGCTCGTGAGGTTCCCGGCCATGAAGTTCACGTTGTCCGTGAGGTCCTTCCAGATGCCGGCGACTCCGCGCACGTCTGCCTGGCCTCCGAGGCGTCCCTCGGTGCCCACCTCGCGGGCCACGCGTGTGACCTCGTTGGCGAAGGCGTTCAGCTGGTCGACCAT
>DATEHC010000056.1:0-4897 GCA_035279785.1 Candidatus Dormiibacterota bacterium | reverse complement strand
GGCCGCGAGCTCGTCCGCGAGGCGGACCCCGACGTCGTCCTCACCGGCGACATGGGCATCGGCAACACGACCGCCTCGGCGGCGGTGATCTGCGCGCTCACGAGTCTTGCACCGCGCGATGTAGTGGGACGCGGTACTGGTGTGGACGACGCCGGCCTGGAGCGAAAGATCGAGGCCGTCTCTCGCGCGCTCGAGGTCAACGCGAACGCGATCGCCGCGGGTCCGGTGGAGGCGCTCGCGGCGGTGGGCGGCCTCGAGATCGGCGGCCTCGCGGGCGCCATCCTCGAGGGCGCTGAACGGCGCAAGCCGGTGATCGTCGACGGGTTCATCTCCGGTGCGGCCGCGCTCGTGGCGGCGGCGATCGACCCGGCCGTGACGGGCTACCTCATCGCGTCGCATCGCTCGCAGGAGCGAGGGCATGGGGCCGTGCTCGACAGGCTCGGGCTGCGCCCGCTGCTCGACCTCGACCTGCGGCTCGGCGAGGGCACCGGCGCGGCGCTCGCGCTGCCCATCGTCCGTGCCGCCATGCGACTCCTCAATGACATGGCGACGTTCGACGAGGCCGGCGTTTCGGACCGCGCATAATGGCTGCGGACAACTGAATAGCTCACCCGACGCGGGAATGCGGTGAGAACCCGCAGCTGTCGCGCAACTGTGAGTGGGGAGCGTCCGGCCGGCGGCCACTGAGGCGTAACGCCTTGGGAAGGCGGACGGAGCGCTGCGATCCACAAGCCAGGAGACCTGTCGCGTGAGCCGTCCATCCCACTTGCGCGGATGAGCGGGGATGCCTCAAGCGGCGAGGTTTCCCCTGCCCTGTGGGTAATGCCGCGGGAGGACCGCTGGATGCGAATGCATCAGCAGACCGGCGCGAGACCGGTCGCCCTTATCGGAGTCGTTGCTTTACTCGTGCTCGCGTCGTGTATGCAATCGGAAACACCCAACAACGAGAACAGCAGTGAGCGTTACCCGGTGTCGATCACAGAGCCCGACGGCGCTGTGGTCACTCTGTCCCACAAGCCGGGGGCCATCATCTCCCTTTCGCCGACGGCGACCGAGATGCTGTTCGCGATCTCGGCCGGCCCGCAGGTGATCGCCGTCGATGAAGACTCCAACTACCCTGCGAACGCTCCCAGAACCAAGCTCTCGGGATTCCAACCCAACATCGAGGCCATCGCGGGCTATGCGCCCGACCTCGTGGTCGCCAGCGAGGACCTCGGAAACCTGGTGCACGGGATGCGGGCGCTGAACATCCCCGTGCTGCTCGAGCCGGCCGCGAAGACGCTCGCCGACTCCTACCAGCAGATCCTCCAGCTCGGCGTGGCGACCCAGCATCCGGGTGAAGCCCACTCACTCGTCGCGAAGATGCAAGGGGAGGTCGCGAGCTTCGTCGCCTCGGTGTCCAAGCCGGCGCGACACCTTCGCGTCTACCACGAGCTCGACAACACGTACTACTCGGTGACGTCCGCGACGTTCATCGGCCAGGTTTACAAGATCCTCGGCCTCGACAACATCGCCGACGCCGCGGCCGGCTCCGCGCCCGACTATCCGCAACTGTCGGCGGAGTACATCGTGTCGTCCAACCCCGACCTCATCGTTCTTGCCGACACGAAGTGCTGCGCGCAGAACCTCGACACCGTCGCCGCGCGGCCAGGGTGGAGCGTGATCAGAGCCGTGCAGGGTCACCAGGTCGTCGGTGTCGACGACGACATCGCGTCGCGTTGGGGGCCCCGCGTGGTCGACTTCATGAGCGCCGTCGCGACGCACGTTCAGGCGCTGGAGCAAGCCGCCTGATGTCTGGGGTCGGCGCCCGCTCGGCGCCATTCGTGGTGCTCGGGCTTCCGCGGCTGCGGTGGGCATGGGGCGCGACCGGCATCGGGGTGCTGGTCATCGCCTGCGCCATCGGTGTGCTGGTCGGCCCCGTCCACATCGGCGTCGGGACGATTGCGCGGACCCTCGTCGGGCTGTCCGTCGATCCGGGCCAGGCCAACATCCTGTGGTCGCTGCGCTTTCCACGCGTCGTGCTGGGACTGATCGTGGGCGGCACGCTGGCCATCTGCGGCGCGGCCTACCAGGGCGTGTTCCGCAACCCGCTGGCCGACCCGTACCTCCTGGGCGCGGCCGCCGGGGCAAACCTCGGGGCGACCCTGGCCATCGCCTATGCACCGGCGACCAACTTCCTCGGCGTCAACTTCGTGCCGCTCGCGGCTTTCGTTGGGGCCGGCGCCGCGGTCGGCGGAGCCTATCTGTTGGGACGCACGGTGAGCGGCCTGCGCACCAACACGGGGCTGATCCTTGCCGGCGTGGCGATCGCGGCGTTCTTCAACTCGATCCAGGAGTACGTGCAGCAAGCCCAGGCGGGTTCGATCCGGCAGGTTTACTCGTGGATCCTCGGGCGGCTCGTGACGGCGGGCTGGGACGGCGTGCTGCTGGTGCTGCCGTACGTCGTGCTCAGCGTCGTTGTGATCGTCCTGCACCGGCGGCTGCTCGATGCGCTGATGCTGGGCGAGGAGGAGGCCTCGAGCCTCGGCATCTCGGTGCGCCGTGTGCGCCTGATCGTCGTCGTGGCCGCGACCCTGGGCACGGCAGCGGTGGTGGCGGTCGGAGGAACGATCGCCTTCGTCGGAATCATCATCCCGCACACGATCCGGCTGCTCGTCGGCCGGAGCTACCGGGTGGTCGTGCCCTTATCGGTCTTGTTTGGCGGGGCCTTCCTCGTGCTCGCAGACACGGCGGCGCGCACTGTGGTCGCGCCGGCCGAACTGCCCATCGGCGTGATCACAGCCTTCATCGGCGCTCCCTTCTTCATCGTCGTGATGCGCTCGACGCGCGCGGCCGCTCTGTGAGCGGCCACGTTCAAGGTGTCGGCGCTGTGAGCGGAGTCACGCTGACCGGCGTCTCGGTCGCGTACGAGGAGCGCGAGGTGCTCACGTCGATCGACCTCGCGTGCGCGTCGGGCGAGTGGCTTTCGTTGATCGGGCCGAACGGAGCGGGCAAGACGACTGTCCTGCGCGCGATCGCGCGCATCGTGCCGTCGCGAGGCGAGATCTGCATCGGTGACCGGCCGCTCCCGACGCTGCGTCCGCAAGAGCTCGCAAGCCGCGTGGCGATGCTGCCGCAGGAGCCGCAGATGCCGCCGGGCATGTCGGTGTCGCAGTACGTGCTGCTCGGACGCAGCCCACACCTCGGGTATTTCGGCCGGGAGGGCGACGCCGACCGGCGCATCGTCGCCGGCGTGTTGAGGCGCATGGCCCTCGAGGACCTCGCGGCTCGACCCCTCGATCACCTGAGCGGGGGCGAGCGCCAGCGGGCCGCCATCGCCCGCGCGCTGGCGCAGCAGGCGCCCATCCTCCTGATCGATGAGCCCACGACCTCGCTCGACATCGGGCGGCAGCAGGAGGTGCTCGAGCTGATCGACAGCCTGCGCAGCGAGCAGGAGCTGACCGTGATCGCCGCCATGCACGACCTGACGCTGGCGGGCCAGTATTCGGACCGCCTGGCGCTGCTGGTCGCGGGTCGCGTGGTCGCGATCGGACCTCCCGCGGAGATCCTGACCGAGAGCACGATCTCCGAGCACTACGGTGCACACGTGGCGGTGGTCGGCCTGAATGGCCACGGCAAGGCCGTGGTGCCGGTGCGCGCATGAACCAACCGGTCCCCCCGCGCTCGGCGCCAGCCCGCGCAACACGCAAGGCGACGTCGCTCGTGATCGTCAACACCGGTGACGGCAAGGGCAAGTCGACCGCGGCCTTCGGCACGGCGCTCCGAGCGGTGGCGCGCGGCTGGAAGGTGTGCGTGGTCCAGTTCATGAAGTCGGATCGCTGGAAGGTGGGCGAGCGGGACAGCGCCGTGCGCCTGGGCGTGGAGTGGTGGACCGTGGGCGATGGCTTCACATGGGAATCGAAGAACATGGAGCGGACCGAGGCGGTCGCGCGCGAGGGATGGCGGGTGGCGCGCGAGAAGCTCGCGTCCGGCGACTACCAGCTCGTCGTGCTCGACGAGATCACGTACCCGATCAACTGGGGATGGATCCCAATCGATGAGGTGCTGTCCGCGATCTCATCCCGGCCGCCGACCGTCAACGTGATCGCGACCGGCCGCGATGCTCCGCAGGGATTGGTCGACCTGGCCGACACGGTCACGGAGATGCGCAACCGCAAGCACGCGTTCGACGCGGGCATCCGCGCGATCCGCGGCATCGACTTCTAGGTGGGATTCCTGCTGGTGCTCGGAGGCGCGCGCAGCGGGAAGTCCGACCGGGCCGCACGCGTGGCGGCGGAGTCGGGTATGCCGGTGACGTTCATCGCTACCGCCACCTCCGGCGACGCCGAGATGACCGATCGAATCTCTCGCCATCGGACGGCGCGGCCCGGTGATTGGGAGACCATCGAAGAGCCCCTAGACCTGGACGCGGTTGTGGCGGCCGTTTCGGCCGATCGGTTTGTGGTCATCGACTGCCTGACCCTGTGGGTGTCGAACCTGCTTGGCGCGGGCGTCCCCGCGGCCGAGATCCCAGGTCGAGCCGGGCAGCTGGCCAGTCAACTCGCGACCATGCAGGGCGTCGTGGTGAGCAACGAGGTAGGCCTGGGCATCGTGCCCATGAATGACCTCGCGCGGACGTATCGCGACGCGCTGGGCGCTGTCAACGCGGCCTTCGCCCGCTGCGCGGAGCGCTCGGTATTCATGGTTGCGGGCAAGACGCTCGAGCTGACGTGAGCATCCGCTCGCTCCGCGCCGCCGTCTCCTTTCTCACCGTGCTGCCGGTCGCGAACGCCGACGGCAGCCCCGGGGAGAGATTGGGCCGCGCCTACTTTCCCGCCATCGGCGCTGTGATCGGGCTCATCGCCGGAGCTACCTATGTGCTGATGGGCGCGCTGACGACGCCCCTCGTGGGGGCCGC
>DATEHC010000055.1:0-16911 GCA_035279785.1 Candidatus Dormiibacterota bacterium | reverse complement strand
GCTGATCACACACAACCTCGGGGTCGTCGCCGGCATGTGTCAGCGCGTCGTGGTGATGTACGCCGGGCGCATTGTCGAGACTGGTCCGACCACCGACGTGTTCGCCCATCCCAAGCACCCGTACACGTGGTCGCTTCTGCGTTCGATCCCTCGGCTCGACGCCGAACGCCACGAGCCGCTGAAGCCGATCGAAGGCCTGCCGCCGAGCCTCATCGACCTTCCGGACGGTTGCGCGTTCCATCCCCGCTGTGCCTTCCGCGTCGACAAGTGCACGCGCGACACGCCGCGACTTCTGCCGGTCGGTGACACTCAGCAGGCGTCGTGCTGGGTCACGCAGTCGGGCGGGGAGCTGAAAGGTGCCTGATACCGCGGTCAAGACGCTGACGCGAGCGTGGACGTCGGCGGACCCGCTCGTCACGATCTCCGACCTCAAGGTCTGGTTCCCGGTCGCCTCCGGCGTTCTGCAGCGCACGGTCGGCCACGTGCACGCCGTGGACGGCGTCGACCTCGAGATCAAGGCCGGTGAAACGGTCGGGCTGGTAGGCGAGTCCGGCTGCGGCAAGTCGACACTCGGCCGCACCGTGATCCGGCTCATCGAGCCGACCGGCGGCGAGATCACATTCAAGGGTCAGGACATCACCCATCTGCGTGGCGAGAAGCTGCGCGCCCTGCGCCGCGAGGTAGCGATGATCTTCCAGGATCCGTACGCCTCGCTCGATCCCCGCCAGACCGTCGGCGACATCGTCGGCGAGCCGATAGACGTGCATGGGCTCGCGAAGGGCAAGGCACGTCAGGACCGCATCCAGGAGCTGCTGCGCGTCGTCGGGCTCAATCCGCGATTCGTCGACCGCTATCCGCACGAGTTTTCAGGCGGGCAGCGCCAGAGGATCGGAATCGCGCGTGCGCTCGCGGTCGAGCCGAGCTTCATCGTGTGCGATGAGCCGATCTCGGCGCTCGACGTGTCGATCCAGGCGCAGATCATCAACCTGCTCGAGCGCCTGCAGTCGAAGTTCAACCTGACCTACCTGTTCATCGCGCATGACCTTTCGGTCGTCAAGCACATCTCCAACCGCATCGCCGTGATGTACCTCGGCAAGATCATGGAGATCTCGCCGGGCACTCAGCTGTACAAGCATCCGCGCCATCCGTACACGGGGTCGCTGCTTTCGGCGATTCCGATCCCCGACCCGGTGGTGGAGATGCGACGCGAGCGAACGATCATCCAGGGCGACGTGGCGTCGCCCGTGAATCCTCCGTCGGGATGCCGCTTCCGCACCCGCTGTCCACGCGCCAAGGAGCACTGCGCGGAGGAGGTGCCGCCGCTGGAGTCCTTCGGCGACGAGCACCTGGCCGCTTGCTTCTATCCGCTCGAGTAGGTCCCATCGCCTCAATCGGCTAGATTGAGGCCGTGGTGGGTGAGAGGGAAGCGCTCGCGCGCGACCTCGTCGCGGCCTCGTACCTGAAGGGCGACTTCGTCCTTCGCTCGGGCAGGAAGTCCAACCGTTACTTCGACAAGTTCCTGTTCGAGACCGATCCCGCGTTGCTCAAACGCATCGGCGCGGAGCTCGCGAGATTGGTGCCGCAAGAGACCCAGCGACTTGCGGCCCCGGAGCTGGGCGCGGTGCTGCTCGGCGGCGCGGTGTCGATGGAAACGGGACTCCCGCTGCTGCTCGTGCGCAAGGAACCGAAGGGATACGGCACGGGCAAGCAGTTGGAGGGACGGTTCAACGCCGGCGAACGAACCACAGTCATCGAAGACGTTGTGACGACCGGCGGCGACTCGCTGCGTTCCATCCAGGTCTTGCGCGAGGCGGGCCTCGACGTGATCCATCTCGTCGTCGTGCTCGACCGCGGCGAGGGCGGCGAAGAGAACATCCGCGATGCGCGCATCCGGTACTCGCCACTTTTCCGAATCACCGACCTCGTCCTTGACTGAGCTGCTGATTCGGGGCGGCACGGTGTTGACGCCCGTCGGCCCGCAGCAGACGGACGTCCTGACCGTCGACGGCGTGATCACTCAGGTGGAAAAGGGGCTCAACTCGACTGGCCGGACCATCGACGCGAAGGGCAAGTACGTGTTGCCGGGCGCGGTCGACATCCACGTCCACAGCCGCGATCCGGGATTCCCCGACAAGGAGGACTTCGGCACGCTCACGGCCGCCGCGGCCGCCGGCGGAGTGACGGTCGTCCTCGACATGCCCAACACCGTGCCGGCCGTGGACAGCGCGGGCGTGCTCGAGGCGAAAGCCGCCCTCGCGCACAGCAAGGCGCGCGTCGACTTCGGCCTGTGGGGTCTGGTCCGCTCGACCTCGACGCCCGCGCAGCTCGAGGCGATGGCGGCGGCCGGGGCGATCGGGTTCAAGGCTTACCTGGCCTACTCCTTCAGCCTTAGCCGCAAGCAGATCATCAGCTCCTTGGGCGACGACGACCCTGACATCGAGCCGCCCGCCGACTACGGCACCCTCGCGAGGCTTGCGCCGGCGATCGCGAGTCTGGGGCTGCCGCTCGCGATCCACGCCGAAGATCCCGCCGTCCTCGCGGCCTTCCGCCGCCCATTGCTCACTTACCAGGACCTCCTGGACTCGCGGCCGCCGGAGGCGGAGGCAGTCGCGATCTCGGCGGCCGCCGCGGTCGCGCGCGATGCGGGGGTCCACCTGCACGTCGCGCACCTGTCGAGCGCGCTCGGCCTGCAGGCGGCGGAGGACGCGATCTCGAGCGGAACCTCGCTCACCCTGGAAACGTGCCCCCAGTACCTGCTGCTGAGCGAGGACGACTTCGACCGCGTCGGATCCGCAATGAAGGTGCTGCCTCCTGTCCGAACTCAGAGTGACCGCGCGGCCCTGGTCGACGGCCTGCGCCGCGGCGTGATCGGCATCGTCAGCACGGACCACGCGCCTCACACCGACGAGGAGAAGGCCCAGGCGTTCCAGGAGGCGCCCGCGGGCAGCCCGGGCGTACAGACGCTCTACCTCGGCGCCCTTCAGATCGCGGCCGAGATGGGCGACGTCTGGCGCGCCGCAGCCTGGGTGAGCTCCACGCCGGCGGCCTTCGCCGGGTTGGACTCGAGCAAAGGATCGATCGCGCCGGGCTTCGACGCCGACCTGGTGATCGTGAATCCCCGGGCCCGGACCAAAGTGAGCACGACGGCCATGCACTCGAGGCAGAGGCGGGGCGCGCTCGAGGGCCGCGAGTTCGAATTCGAGATCGAGGGAGTGTTCCTCCGGGGCGAACCCGCCGGGGACCGCCCGCGAGGCCGGATGGTCAGAAGGGCTCTAGTCGCGCGTTGATCTCAGCGGGATGCGCGTCGCCTTAACCGCTCTCGCCGCCGTACTCCTGATGACCGGGTGCTCGCACATCCCTGGGATGAGCAAGCACGCCGCCGCCACCGGGACGCCCTCGGCCGCGCCGACCGCGGCCAATGGCTCGCCTCTCGCCAAGGCGTCAGGTCAGCTCGACGCCGAGGTGCCGATGCCACTTGGATTCCCGACAGACGTGCCCGTGTACCCCAAGGCGCGGCTGACGGCGGGCGCACTGTTCGCCTCCAACGGCCAGCACGCGTTCGGCCTGGAGTGGGAGACCACGGACGCCGCCACGGCGGTGCAGTCGTTCTACGCCAAGCAACTGAGCGCCGGTGACTGGACCCTGACGGTCGTGACGACCCCGCCGAATGGCGAGGCCTACGCGGCCAGCTTCGCCCGCAAGAGCAACTCGCGCGACACGGGCACACTCGCGCTCAACTCGGACGCCGGAGTGACCACGATCTCCCTGAGCCTGCTCAGCTCGGGCTAGGAGCGCGCTCCCGCGCCTCGGAAGATCGGGCTCTGGGCCAGCTCGCGCTCCAGGCTCGTTGCCGGACCATGTCCCGGATAGAGCGCTGTCGAGGGCGGCAGCCGCAGGAGCTTGGTGCCGATGCTCATCATCTGGCGGCGCAGGTCGGTCTCCGGCGACTGTTTGCCGATGCCGCCGGCGAGAATCGTGTCGCCGACGAAGGCGTGGTTCGCGATCACGAAGCAGACGCTTCCCGGCGTGTGCCCGGGGGTATGCAGAACCGTGAGCTTGAAGTCGCCGAACTCGAGCTCGTCGCCGTCGAGGAGGTAGCGGTCGGCCGAGCGGAGAAACTGCTTGGCGTCCATCTGGTGGATGCCTGTCTCGCCGCCGGTCGCGGCCTTGACGTCGTCCTTGCCCCCGACGTGACCCGGGTGCCCATGGGTGGCGAGGATGTGCTTCACCGTCAACCCGCTCGCCTGCTCGACGATCTTTTCCGCGGGCTGGCCCGGGTCGATCACGACCGCCTCCTTGCTCGAGGCGTCGGACACGATGTAACCGTTCACCTCGCGGTCGAGCCGCACCTTGACGATGGACAGTTTGCCCACAGGTCAGTATTTACAGGAAATGGAGAAGATCGCGGCGGTGGGGTTCACCCTCGCCCTTCTTGCGATATGTCTGGCCTGGGCGGCCGGCTACTTCCGCCGCCGCACGCGGAAGAGGTTCTGACCTAGCAGAACTTCAGGCGGTTTCTTGGACCGCCTGGATCTTCTGTCGCAGCGCGTCCAGGGCGTCGAACCGGTCAAGCGCCGGCTTCGGCCGCGGCCGGTCGGGGTACTTCGCCACCTGCACGGCGTCGATCAGGAGCTCGATCTCTTCGGGCGTGAAGTTCAGGGTCTTGAGCACCACCTCACGCGCCCGATCTCCTCGTCCTGGCCGGTCGACGGTTTCCTTGATCACGTCGTCGGTGCCCGAGACGACCTCCGGCCGCGTGGGTCGAAACAGCTCTTCGGATCCGACGAGCGAAACACGATTGAATTTGGGCATCGCTTAAGTCCTCAGTCCTGAACCCGGTGGTTTTGGATGACCGCTGTGGCGAGCGCTCGATACGACTTCGCGCCCTCCGACTCCCTCGCGTACGTGAGGATCGACTGACCCGCGAGTGGCGTCTCCGCGAACCGGATCGAGTCGTTGACCCAGAAGTCGTAGACCTTGCTGCCGTACTTCTCACGCACCGCTGCGAGCACCTCTTGCGAATGCAGAGCGCGATGCTTGTACAGCGTCGGCAGGATTCCGATCAGCTCGAGTCGCGGGTTGAGGCGGCGCTTGACGCGCTCCATCGTCACGAGAAGCTCCTGCATTCCCTTCAACGCGAGAAACTCGGCCTGCAGCGGCACGAGCACCTCGTCCGCGGCGACGAGGGCGTTGATGACGATGAGGTCGAGCGACGGGGGGCAATCGATGATGATGAAGTCGTATCGGCCCTGCGCCGGCTCGAGCTTGTCCCGGAGGATGCTCTCGCGCCCGATCTCATTGATCAGCTGGTTCTCCGCGCCCGCGAGCTCAATGTCCGCGGGGATGTAGTGCAGGCCCATCTGGGGCGCTTCCTGGACGACGTCGGTCACAGTGGTCTCGGGGTCGACGAGAAGGTGGTAGACGGTCTTCTCGAGCTCGCCTTGCGGCTTCATGTAGAGAGTGAGGTGACCCTGCGCGTCGAGGTCGATGAGAAGGACGCGCTGGCCCAACTCGGCTAGAGCGGCTCCAAGGTTGACGGCGGTGGTGGTCTTGCCTACCCCGCCCTTCTGCATCGCGACCGCGATCGTTCGGGCCAAAAGTCGATGCGAGTCTAACTGAATACGGGCAGCTTGAACTCGCCGGCCTCGGCGGGTGAACCTGGGAGGAGTTCCCGGGCCTGTCCACTAGAATTGCGCGCGCCCGTGATCATCGACATCATCGTCGTCCTGGTCCTGGTGATCGCGCTGATCACCGGTTACCAGCGAGGCGTAATCCAGCCCCTTCTCGCCGAGATCTTCTTCTTCGGCACGCTCCTGGCGGTCTTCCGCTTCCACGACCAGTTCACCACCGAGATGCAGAAGCTCCTGCATCTCTCGCCGGTGTTCAGCGTGTTCGTGGCCCTGATCCTCGCGGTCGTCGCCGGCGCGATCGGCGGCGCGATCGGCGGCGCCTTCCATCGGATGGAGGCGATCCGTGGCGTGGACGGGCTGCTTGGCATATTCGTCCACGGCCTTGTCACCCTCGTGGTCATCTACCTCGCGGTCTCGGCGTTGGTCGTGCTCGACAACTCGTTCGAGCCGGCCCTGAAGAGCGCGAGCTTGACGCTGACCCAGGTAAACCAGCTCGAGAACGAGATTCTTTCCAATCCCATCACCGCGGCGATGGTTTCCAAGTCGGACCTCGCGACCCTGAAAGCGGACGCAGCAAAGAGCAGCGGCGCGCACCTCGACCAGGTTGCAGGCATACATCAGCTGCAGACGATCTACAGCGACTACATCCAGCCGCAGCTGCACAGCTCGCGATCCGTGCCGTTCATCCTCGGCTTCGGCCGTCACCTGCCGCTCATCGGTCACGTCGGCCCGAACGACCTGCAGCCGCTGCCGAGCGCGAGCCCCTCCGTCTGCCCGACGCCCACACCGAAGGCCAGCCCGACGGCGAAGCCCACCGCGAGTCCGAAGGCAACCCCCACGCCGGTCGTCTGCGCCACGCCAAGCCCGACGCATTAACCACCGAACCCGGATAGTCGCGACTATCCGGGTGAATCAGGCCCCGAAAGCACGGTTAGTCCGGACTATCCGATGGTGTCGATCCCCGACATAGGGTGTTAGTCCGGACTATCGCGGGAAACGTTTAACTTAGTCGCGTGCCCCTCGATCTCGGGCTGACCGACGACCAGCAGCAGCTGGTCGACGCCGTGCGCGATTTCTGCGCGCGCGAGTTCGCGCCGCACATTGCGGCCAACGACCGCGCGGGCAAGCACGACCCCGAGATCTTCGCCAAGCTAGCGTCGCTCGGCCTGCCCGGGGTGTGCTTCCCACAGCGCTACGGCGGCCACGGCCTCGACTACCTGGCTCTCGGCCTGGTGTGCGAAGAGCTCGAGTACGTGGACACCGTCTACCGCACCGTGCTCTCAGTCCACGTCGGGCTCGTGGGGATGGGCCTGTACACCTGGGCCGACGAAGACCAGAAGCAACGCTGGCTCGTGCCGATGGCCTCGGGCCAGAGGCTCGCCTGCTACGGCCTCACGGAACCGAACGCCGGATCAGACGTGGCGTCGATGCAATCGACCGCGCGCAGGCGCGGCGACGGCTACGTGCTCAACGGCCAGAAGATCTGGGTCTCCGACGCGGACACCGCCGACTTCCTCCTCGTTTTCGCCAAGACCGATCCCAGGGCCGGCTCGAAGGGCGTGTCCGCTTTCATGCTCGACCGCCAGGCTTGCGGCAAGGCGTTGCGCACGGAGCCGATCGAGGACCGCATGGGCATCCGCGCCGGAGACGTCGGCTCGATTTTCATGAGTGACGTCGAGGTGCCGGAGGAAAACCGCATCGGCGACGAAGGTGATGGCTTCAAGATCGCCATGAGCTGTCTCGACAACGGGCGCTACACCGTCGCCGCGGGCGCGACCGGAACCGTGCGCGCGTGCCTCGACGCTTCGGTGAAGTACGCGAAGGAGCGGAAGACCTTCGGCCAGGAGATCGGCCGCTACCAGCTCGTGCAGCAGATGGTCGCGCGCATGTCGCGCGACTACGAGATCAGCCGGCTGCTCTACTTCAACGTCGCCTGGATGAAGAACACCGGCGCGCGGCACACGCGGCAGGTGTCAATGGCCAAGCAGTACGCGACCGACGCCGCGTTCAACGCCGCGCACGACGCGATCGAGGTGCACGGCGCTTACGGCTACTCGGCCGAGTATCCGGTGGAGCGGTTCCTCCGCAACGCGCGCGCGCCGATCATCTACGAGGGCACGCGCGAGATTCACACGATCCTGCAGGGCGAGTACGCGCTCGGGTATCGCCAGGACCGCCCGGTAAAGCGATCGCTGCCTCCTTACCAACCCGACTAAAGACTCCAGCGCCGTCCGCCCGCCTGCGACGGCTCGACTTCGTCGTGCTATCGCTCTACTGGGTCGCGATCGGCTATCTGTGGAACAGCCTCACGGCGCTGATCCTCCCGCAGATGATCCTGCAGTTCGTCGGCCAGGCCAACGAGGGCATCGCCTCGAGCTTTCTCAAGTCCCTCGGCACTCTTGTCGCGGTCATCTGGCAGCCCATCGTGGGCGGCATCTCCGACCGGACGGTGACGCGCTGGGGTCGCCGCAGACCGTTCATCGTGTCTGGCACGGCGGGCGACCTCTTGTTCCTGGCGGGCATCGCTCTCGCCGGGAATTACTGGTGGATCGTGGTCTTCTACTTCCTCCTGCAGTTCGCATCCAACACCGCGCAGGCGCCCTACCAGGGCCTTCTGCCCGACGTCGTCCCGGATACGCAGCGCGGTGAGGCGTCCGGCTACTACGGGGTGGCGAACCTGGTGGGAATCGCGAGCGGGACGGTCGGCGCCGGCCTGCTGCTCGCGCGCTTCGGTCGCGGCGCCGCGATCTTCTCCATCGCGCTCGTGCTGCTGACGACGATGGCGGCCACGGTCGCATTCGTGCCCGACCGCGCCAGGCCTGTCGAGCGGCACTTCCAGAGCTTTGGCGAAATGGTGCGCAAGACCTTCGGCGTCCCGTTTCGCCACCGGGCGTTCGTCTGGCTCATGGTCTCGAGGCTCATGATCTTCATGGGCTTCGGCGGGCTGCAGAACTACGCCTACTTCTATTTCGACAACGTGTTCTTCCACCACAACGCGAAGGCCACCGCCATCGCCGCGTCGACACTTCTGGGCATCGCCATCGGCGTCGCAGCGCTCGTCAGCTGGCCCGCCTCTCGGCTGTCAGACCGTACGGGTCGGCGCCCGCTTATCTTTGCCGCGGGCCTGTGCGGAGCGGCGGGGAGCCTGGTGCTCGTCTTCAGCCACTACCAATGGATTCCCGAGTCCGTCGTCGGACCGCTCGGTGCATTCCTCAAAGTCCCCGACCTCGCCGCTCAGGCGACGCTCACAGGGCTGGTCATCGGCATCGGCCTGGGCGTGTTCTTCTCGGTGGACTGGGCCTTCATCCAGGACATCATCCCGGCGCACGAGGGTGGCCTTTACATGGGCTTTTCCAACATCGCGACCGCGGGCGCGGGGATCATGGCCGTCGCGGTCGGCGGCCCACTGCTCGACTTCTTCAACCACCGCGGGCCGATCCTTGGCCTGCCGGGTGGTTTTCCGGTCGTGTTTGCGATGTTCGTGGTGTGGTTCGTGGTCGGGTCGCTTAGCATCCTGCAGGTGCCGGAGCGCAGGAGAGCATGAACCTCGACGGTCTTCGTCCGTGGGGAGGTTTGGTCGACGGCGAGTCGCCCGATGTTGTCGTGGCGGGCATCGCCTACGACGGCTCGGCCGTGTACCGCAAAGGCGCGGCCACGGCCCCCCAGCGCATCCGCGAGCTGTCCGCCGCCATGCCGCCGGTGACGGAGCGAGGAAACCTGCTGACCAACCTCCGCGTCGAGGACATCGGCGACCTCTCCGCGGGTGATGCCATCGAGGCCGGCTGGATGCGACCGATGGAGCGCCTCGCGGCGATTCCGCCCGACAGCTTTCTGACCGTGCTCGGCGGCGATCACTGCACCGCCATCTCCACGCTTGCGGCGCAGGTGCGGCGCCATCCGGGACTGCACGTGCTATGGGTCGACGCACATCCGGACCTGTGCGATTACTCGCGAGGTGGCCACTGGACGTGCGGGTGCGCGCTGCGGCGCGCCCTCGAGGCGTCGGGCATCGATCCCGCCCGGGTCGTGATCGCCGGCGGCCGCGACTTCGACCCCGAGGAGCTCGAATTCATCCGCACCAACGAGATCCTCCTGGTCACCGCGGCGGAGATCGCTCACGACCCGGCCGGCGCCGGAGAGAAGATCGCCGAGCGCCTGCAAGGCGCGAGCGTGCACATCTCGTTTGACATCGACGTCCTCGACCCCGCGTTCGCGCCCGGTACGGAAATCCCGTCGGCCGGCGGGCTGTCGTCGCGCCAGGCCCTCGAGCTGCTGCGCTCGGCCACCGCCGAGTCGATCGTTGTCGGCTTCGACGTCGTCGAGGTCTCGCCCCCGTTCGACAGCTCCGACATCACGACCTTCGCCGCGCTCAAGATGATCTTCGAGGTGTGGGGGCTCGTCAACGGAAAGCGCTGACGCCGTCATCGCGGGCGGCGGCATCATGGGCTGCGCCCTCGCGTACCAGCTGGCCAAGAGGAACGTCGACGTCGTCCTTCTCGAGCGCGAGACCCTCGGCTCGCAATCGACCGGAAAGTGCGCGGGCGGCGTCCGGCAGCAGTTCTCGATGGAGGCCAACGTCCGCCTGCAGCGCCTGGCGGTGCGCCTGTTCGAGGAGTTCGAGCAGGAGACCGGACATCCGGCCGACTTTCGTCAGATCGGATACCTGTTCGTCCTGACGCTGCCGCAGCAGGTCGAGGACTTCCGCCAGAACATGGAGATGTGGCACCGCCTCGGCCTCACGGAAGCCCGGTGGGTCGATGCCGACGAGGCAGCGCGCATGGTCCCGGTGCTGAACGTCGAGGACGTGCTCGGGTGCTCGTTCTGTCCGACCGACGGCATCGCCAGCCCAGCCGACGTGACCGCGGGTTACGCCGCCGCCGCCAAGCGCCACGGCGCACGGATCAAGGAAGGTGTGGACGTCACGGGCATCGACGTGGCGGGCGGCAGGGTGCAGGGCGTGCGCACGAGCGCCGGCGACGTCGCGACCCGCGTCGTGTTCAACTGCGCCGGGGCGTGGTCTTCGTCGATCGGCCGGATGGCGGGGCTCGAGATCCCAGTGCTGCCGTACAGGCGACACATCGCAGTGACCGGCACGTTTCCGCAGGTGCCGCGCAACACCCCGATGACCGTGGATTTCCAGTCGTCGCTCTACTTCCATCCCGAGGGCGACGGCGTGCTGATCGGCATGAGCGACCGCGCCGACCCGCCGGGCTACGTCACCGACGTGAACTGGGGGTTCTTGGAGAAGATGTTCGAGCAGGCCTCGCGCCGAGCCCCAGCGCTCGCGTCAGCCGGGATCAAGACCGCGTGGGCGGGGTTGTACGAGTCCACGCCGGACCATCAGGCAATCCTTGGGCCGGTGCCGGAGGTCGAGGGGTTCTGGTGCGCGGCCGGGTTCAGCGGCCACGGCTTCATGCAGGCGCCGGCGGCCGCCCTGATGCTTGCTCAGCTCCTGCTGGACCGGCGGTCGGACGTCGACATCAGCCCGTTCGCTTTCACGCGCTTCGCGAAGGGTTCGCTGGTCCGCGAAAAGAACGTCATCTAGCCCCTGCTGACCAGGGAGAGGATCACGAGGCCGACACCGGCGACAAGCAGTACCCCGCCGCAGCCGATCTGGATCGCGGTGTAGGCAATGCCTCCGGTGGCGGCGTAGGTCTCCGGGTAGCGCTCACGCCCTCGGCGCCGGCGGAGTGCAGCCATGATCGCGCCGATGCCCAACAGCAGAGCGAACGCGCCGAGCAGGAGCGGACTCGAAAAGTAACCTGGCGTGGAACTGGCCGCGAAGCCCACAGGATCTCAGTATCTCTCCGATAGGATCTTCAGCCGATGGCAAGGATCCTGCTGCTCGGCTCGACCGGCTTCGTCGGCCGCGCGGTGGCCCACAAGGCGCTCGATGCGGGCCACCAGCTACGAGTGCTGGTCCGCGATCCGATGAAAGCCGCGGCGTTCAAGGTCCGCGGTGCTCAGGTCGTGGTCGGCGACGCCCTCAATCCGTCGTCGGTGCAGCAGGCGGCCAGCGGCGTGGAGCACGTGATCAGTCTCGTCGCGGTGCGGCGCAACCGCCCGCAGTCCTACCTCGCGGTGAACATCGACGGGCCCCGCATCTTAGGCGAGGCGGCCATCGCCGCTGGTGTGCGCTCCGTCGTGTTCGTCAGCGCAATCGGCGCCAAGCTCGACCCGCACTTCAAGTACTTCACGTCGCGCTGGATGGGCGAGCAGGAGCTGGCGAAGACCGGCGTCGCGGGTACGATCCTCCGGTTCTCGTTGATCATCGGCGAGGACGGAGGCCTCGTCCACGACTTCGAGCGCTCCCTGGTCGGCCCGTTCGCAATGATCCCGGGCAGCGGTCAGTCCCAGATGCAGCCGATCCTGCGCGAGGACGCCGCCCGCTGCATCGTCGAGGCCATCTCCCGACCGCAGCTTCTCGGTCACATCATCGAGCTCGGCGGTCCGGAGGTCGTCACGTACGAGACCATGTACGACTGGTTCCTCCAGGCACGCGGCATCAAGAAGGCGAAGTTCAAGATGCCCACCGCCGCGCTGGTGCCGGCGGCCATCGCGATGGAAGCGGTGATGAAGGAGCCGCCGATCACCGCAGACGAGGTGCGAATGATCGACCAACCCAACCTCGCGGCCGGCATCGACTCCGTCAGCTCGCAGTTCGGCTGGAGGCCGTCGGCGCCCGGAGCATGGGCGCCTTCCCACTGGGCGAAGCGGGCGTAGACCGCGTCCGGGCGTTCTTTGGGCTGCCTCTGCCCGACGAGCACCGCGAAGTGCTCGAGGGCTTCCTGGCGTCGTGCAGTGCGATCGCTCCCGAATTCCGGTGGACGCCTGCCGCCAACCTCCACCTGACGGTGCGCTTTCTCGGCCAGGTCGATCTGACGCTGGCCGAGGGTATCGCCGATCGTTTGGTCGCTCTGCATTCGCTCGACCTGCGCCTGGGCGATCTCGGCACGTTTCGTCGGGGACGCCTTGCTCGGGTCGTCTGGCTCGGTTTGAGCGCCGGTGTTCAGGAGCTGGGCGCCCTGGCGGCGGCGGTGGAGGCTGAGTGCGTGCGCGCCGGGCTCGAGGCGGAGAGCCGCGCCTTCAACGCCCACCTGACGCTCGCGAGAGCGCGGGCCCGAGACGGCGCTTCGCTGCCGGCGCTGCCCGAGGTCCCAGATCTACCGGCATGGCGCGCCGGCGAGGTGGTCCTTTACCGGAGCCGGCCAGGCAGAACGGGCTCGGTCTACGAGCCGCTGCGCCGAATCAGACTGAGCTGACGCCCGCCTGAGCGCACTCGAGGTCCTGCTCCGGCTTTCCGCCGCTCACGCCGACCGCACCGAGCACCTTGCCGTCGCGCCGGATCAGGACCGACCCGAGGCCGGGGACGATGGGCACGCGCGCGAGGCGATCGGCGACGCTGAAGAAACCAGGCCGATCTCTGGCGAGGTCGGCCAGCCCGGCGCCGTCGCGGTACAGCATCGCGGCACCGACGGCCTTCGCCTCGGCGATCTGCGGCGATAGCGGAGGCGCTCCGTCCATGCGCGACAGCAGGACGACCAGGCCGCCTTCGTCTACCACCGCGACCGTGATGTTGATGCCGGACTCCTTCGCCCTGGCCTGTGCCCGAGCGACCAGCTCCTGTGCTTCTTCGAGGCTCAGCGGCATCGCCGTCCAAGTCTCGCAGGTCGCTTTCGGTTAAGGACCGAGCGGCTACTTGTTATCGGTTGGCGGCGAACTGACTTTCGGACTTGCACGTTTTCCGGTCTACCCATACTCTTTGCCTCGGCCCCGAGGGAAACGTTCGAGGGGGCAGGAACAGGGCCGCAAGGCCGTGTACCGGCTCCCGAGAGGCGATCCGTCGGGGTCATTTCTTTTCCCGGGCAAGAGTTTCTGCCCCCCGCGTTACGCTGCACCGAACCATGAAGGTCGCGCAGCGCCCGCGCAAACACTCCGCCCCCCTGGCGGCGACCGCGATCGAGGTCTCGATCGTCATGCCGTGCCTCAACGAGGCCGAGACGCTTGCCGCATGCATCCGCAAGGCGCAGACCGCGATCGAGGGCGGCGGCCTCAAGGCCGAGATCATCGTCGCGGACAACGGGAGCACCGACGGATCGGCGCTGATCGCGCGCGAGCTCGGCGCGCGAATCGTCGAGGTGGAGCGCAAGGGTTATGGCAGCGCGCTGCTCGGGGGCATCGCCGCGGCCCGCGGAAAGTTCGTCGTCATGGGCGATGCCGACGACAGCTACGACTTCGAAGCAATCGCGCCGCTCATCGAGAAGTTGCGCGAGGGATTCGACCTCGTGATGGGAAACCGCTTCACCGGCGGCATCCAGGTGGGCGCGATGACGTGGTCGCATCGATGGATCGGCAACCCCGTGCTTACGCGACTCAGTCGCCTCTTCTTTCGCACCCCTGTCGGTGACATGCACTGCGGACTGCGCGCGTTTCGCAAAGGCGCGATCGACAGCCTTCGCCTGCGCGCAACCGGGATGGAGTTCGCCAGCGAGATGGTGATCAAGGCCTCGCTGCGAGGCATGAGGATCGCGGAGGTTCCGGTGACGCTGAAACCGGACGGGCGCTCGCGGCCCCCTCATCTCAGAACGTGGAGAGATGGATGGCGCCATCTGCGGTTCATGCTGCTGTTCAGCCCGCGGTGGCTCTTCCTGTACCCGGGCGTCGCCCTGTTTGGCGGCGGAATCGTCGTCGGATTGCTGCTGGACACCGGACCCAAGCGCATCGGCCTGGTCACGTTCGACATCCACACGCTGCTGCTCGCGGGATTCGCCTGTCTGATCGGGTTCCAGCTCGTGGTGTTCGCGGTGTTCACGAAAGTGTTCGCGATGGAGCGCGGATTCCATCCGCCGAGCCCGCGCTACTACGCGATGTTCGAGTACATCAAGCTGGAGACGGGGCTCGTCGCCGGGGGTTTGATGTTTGCCGCCGGCGTCATCGGTATAGCCGTCGCGATAGTCAGCTGGGGCTCTGTCGGATTCGGCCACCTCGATCCGCGACTGACCATGCGGGAGATCATCCCGGCCGCCGTCCTCCTGACGCTCGGGGTGCAGACGGTGTTCGCGAGCTTCTTCTTGAGCATCCTGGGAATGGACGAAGCTGATCGCGTCGTCTAGCGTCCAGGCATCGGTCGGCGCCGCCGCGATCGGGAATCGGGTCAGAACGGGAATCGTCCTGCTGGCTGGGACGGCCGTCATCGCGCCGATCGCCTACATGGCGATGGTCATCGGGTTTCACGCATACGACGACGAGGGCTATTTCCTGCAGCTGCTCCGCGACTACCTGAGCGGCCAGCCGCTGCTGAGCCCCGCGACGCCGACCTACGGGCCGTTCTTCTTCGAGACCATGGGAGCCCTGTTCAAGGTGGTCGGAGTCGTGCCCGACAACGACTCGGGCCGGCTCGTCACCCTGGTGCTCTGGCTGTTGAGCATCTTGCTCGGCGCCTTCACCGTTCATCGATTGACGCGCAATCCCTGGCTCGCGGCCGGTGCCCTGCTGGTCGGGTTCCGCGCGCTTCTCGCTCTGACCACCGAGCCGATGAACCCGCAGGCGCTGATCGCGTTGCTCACGGTCGCGATGGTGGCGGCCGCCACGATTCGCGAATCGCGTCCCCGACTCAGGGGCGCACTGATCGGGGCAATCGTGGCCGCCCTGTGTCTGATCAAGATCAACGTCGGGGTCTTTGCCGGAGCCGCGGTCGCGCTCATCTGGGCCGCGGGCTTGACGGATCGGTGGCGGCGCATCGTCCTACCTCTTGTCGGCACGGCGTTCGTCGTCATGGCATTTGCCCTGGTCGGGGCCATGCTCCAGAAGGCCTGGGCACTCGAGTTCGCGGCGGTGGGTGCGCTCGCGGCCGCCGCGATCGTGGTGATGCTCTGGCGCGGCGGCCCAGACATGAATCCTCGGCCCTACGCCATGTGGATCGCCGCGTGGATCGCCGGCGGGGCGGTGGCGCTCGCGGCCGTGTGCCTTGGTGTGGCGATCGCGGGAGGAACGTCGCCCGAGTACATCTGGAACGGGCTCGTCGTGGTCACGCTTCGTGTTCCCGACGTCTTCGCGGTTCCGCTGGAGATCAATCCGTTCGTCGATCTGATCGCTGCCCTTTCGCTTGCGGGAGCGGTCTTGATCAGGTTCAGTCGTGGCCGCATCCAGCCGACGGCCGCGACGCGGGTGGCGGTCGGGCTGTGCATGTGGGCGGCTTTGCTTCTGCTGCCGACCACGATTTTCCTGCTCACGATTCCCCTGGCATGGGTGGCGCTGTCTCCGCCCGCCGACGACGGCGACGATCCGGTTGGGCCCTACGCGCGCGCTTTCCTGCCCGCGCTGGCGGTCGCGTACACCTTGCAGGCCTACCCCGTGGCGGGCACGGAGCTTTCGCTCGCGGCATTGCCGCAGCTGATGGTTGGAGCCATCTGCGTCAGCGACGGGATACGCATGGCGCGACGGCAAGCTGCATCGCGCCGTCTTGTCGCGGGGGCTCCACGACTTGGGGTCGCGCTCGGTGCGCTCGCATTCCTGGTGACGGTCGCTTTCACCGTGACGGCGTTTCAGTCGGAATCGCCGCTGGGATTGCCGGGCGCGCAGTCGGTGAGGCTGCCGCAGGCGCAGGCGGCGGACCTGCAGGCGCTGGTCGCGGCCATCGACAAGGATTGCTCGGCGTTCATCACGTACCCGGGGATGAACAGCTTCTACATCTGGACCGGCAGCCGCCCGCCGACAGAGGTGCGGTCAGAGGTGTGGATGATCACCTTCGACTCGAACCAGCAGCAGGCGCTCGTCGACCGGCTGTCGCCTCAGCCACGGCTCTGCGTCGTGAAGGATCAGCGACAGGTCGAGTTCTGGACGAGGGGGGCTGCGGCCCCCGACCGGCCGCTCGTGCGCTTCATCGACGACGAATTCACCGTCGCCGTCAGCGCGGGGGACTACCAGCTACTCGTGCGGAGGTCGCCGGCATAAGGGCAGGCGCGTCCTCGAGCACGGCACGCTCCTTGCTGATCGCACCTACGACGAGGATCGCCAGCCAAGCGGCCGCCCACACAATCACGGATGCATGCGAGGGAACGTCCCAGGACTGACCGCCGAAGCTGCCGACCGCGAGCAGCTCCCCCGCTCCGACACCCACGATCAGCCACAGGCGCTGCCAGAGCAGCGGCGAGGTGCGAAGGAACAGCCACGCGGCCAGGATCAGAACGCTGTAGTCCAGCTCGTGGAAGTGGAACGCGACGAGTGAGGTCCCTAGCAAGCCGGCCGCGTAAACGGCGTCCGCGTCTTGCCTTCGCCGGTA
>DATEHC010000054.1:0-36804 GCA_035279785.1 Candidatus Dormiibacterota bacterium | reverse complement strand
GTCACGACCGACGACTACCAGGGCCCGGCGATGGCCGACTACTTCTACAACAAGCTCGGCATCAAGACCGTCGGCATCCTCGACGACAGCACCGTCTTCGGCGTCGGTATCTCAGGCGCCTTCGACGCTGAGTTCAAGAAGCTCGGCGGCACCGTGGCGGCGCACTCCGAGTACCAGAAGGCCACCACCAGCGACTGGAAGGCGATCCTCCTCAACTTCAAGAACAAGGGAGCCACCGGCGTCTACGTCGGCGGCACCGACGACCAGAACATCTGCATTCCGCGCAAGCAGATGAAAGACCTCGGATGGGACGTACCGTTCGGTGGTGGTGACGGCATCGAGACCACCGACTGCATCAACCAGACCTCCGGCAACGAAGCCGGCACGTACGCGACCTCGGCAGGCGCGGACGCGACCAAGGTCCAGGGCGCGACCGCGACGGTCGCAGCCTTCCGCAAGGCGTTCCCCGGCGCGAACGACTTCGGCGGTTACACAATGCAGGCGTACGACGCGGCCAACGCCCTGATGCAGGCCATCGGGCGCGCGGTCAACGACGCCAACGGCAGCGTGCCAACTCGCGACCAGGTGCGCCAGGAGATGGCCAAGACCACTGGCTTCAAGGGCGTGATCGGCACCTACAACTTCGACCAGAACGGTGACACCGACCTCAAGATCGTCTCGATCTACGAGGTCCAGAACGTCTCCGACCCGTCACAGTCCACTGGCGTGTGCGGCAAGACCGCGGCCAACGACTGCTTCATCTGGAAAGACCAGGTCAACTACGCAACCGCCTAAGCTTTAGCCGAAAATTCCGCGAGGAGGCCCACAACGGGCCTCCTCTCTCTTTAGCTCACAAGGAGTAGGGGACTGGCAGCGGGGTTGGCCGGAAGCAGTTCAGCCCTTCAGCGGATTCGCTCCGCTGCGCTCGGCGGCATGAGCGTGATCGACTTCGGCTTCTATCTCATCTGCGGCGCGGCTGTCATCCTCTTAGCCGCCCAGGCGGTCAGCAACCCGACGGCGTTCGTCCAGATCACGATCTTCGGCCTGGCCGACGGTGCCATGTACGCGCTGGTCGCGCTGGGCTACACGATGGTCTACGGCATCATCGAGCTCATCAACTTCGCCCACGGTGACGTGTTCACGATGGGCGGCTACATCAGCGCGGCGATCCTGGGCTTCTTCGCGATCAGCGAGAACAGCTTCACCGTCGGCAACCTGATCGCGATCGTCATCGTCTTCCCGGTGGTGATGCTGATCATGGGGGGGATCAACATCACGATCGAGCGAATCGCCTACCGCCCGCTGCGGAACGCGCCTCGCCTCGCTCCGCTCATCACGGCGATCGGAATGTCGTTCGTGCTCGAAGGGATCATGTTCCTGTGGCACGGCCCGGCGTCCGTGCACTTCCCCGACATCCTTCCGCACGGACCGAGCTTCCAGGCGACGATCAGCGGTGTGTTCGTCACGTTCAAGGATGGGTTCGTGATGGTCACGGCCATCGTCCTCGTGACGCTGCTCGCGATCTTCATCAACCGCACGAAGTTGGGCAAGGCCATGCGCGCGACCGCACAGGATCGCGACGCCGCCCAGCTCATGGGCATCGACATCAACCGCACGATCGCCGCGACCTTCTTCATCGGCGCGCTGCTCGCGGGCGCAGGCGGCATGATCTGGGGCCTCTACTTCAACAACCTCTTCTACAACCTCGGTTTCCGAACCGGCCTCGTGGCGTTCACGTCCGCCGTGTTTGGGGGCATCGGCAACATCCCCGGCGCCGCGATCGGCGGTGTGCTGATCGGCCTGATCGCCGCCTACAGCGACTCCTACATAGGTTCGAAATGGACGGAGGTCGTGATCTTCGGCATCCTGATCGGCGTGCTTGTCTTCCGACCGACCGGGTTGCTCGGCATGAGGGTCCCTGAGAAGTGACGGACACCGCACAGCCGAGACGCCGCTCGATGATGCCGCGGCTGAACCTGCGCGAGCGCATGCGTGACCGCGACCAGGCGATCTACGGCGTCCTCCTCATCGCGACCCTGATCTATCCGATGGCGACGTACTTCGCCTCCGGCGGCAGCACGGCGTACATCGCGCAGGCCGCGCATGCCGGCACGTGGGTGCTCCTGGCCATCGGGCTCAACGTCGTCGTCGGCTTCGCAGGGCTGCTGGACCTCGGTTACGCGGCGTTCTTCGCCATCGGCGCGTACACGTATGCGCTGTTCGCGTCGTCGCAGCTGAGCGCGTCGCCGCTCCACCACAACTACCACGTTCCGTTCTGGATCATGATCGTGCTGGGGATGTTCGTGGCCGCCGGTTTCGGCGCGCTGCTCGGGTTCCCCACGCTGCGGCTGCGCGGCGACTACCTCGCCATCGTGACCCTCGGATTCGGCGAGATAGTCCCGCAGCTGTCCTACAACCTTCCGCAGTGGACCGGCGGCATCAACGCCATCGGCGGCATCGACCAGCCGTGGCTGCCCGCGTGGATCACCGGTCCGTGGGCAGGCGCCAACAACGTCGCGATCATCCAGAACTCGACGTGTCGCAATCCGTTGGCACAGACGCAGTTCGTGCCGTGCTTCAGCTTTGCCTTCGACCCGGTGGCGTTCTACGTGCTGATCGTCATCATCATCATCGGCGCGGTCATCCTGGTCACCAACCTGTACCGCTCACGGCTCGGCCGCGCGTGGATGGCGATTCGCGAGGACGAGGTCGCGGCGGCGGCGATGGGCATCAACACCGTTACGACAAAGCTGCTCGCATTCGCGATCGGCGCCTCGTTCAGCGGTTTCGCCGGCGCGTACTACGGCGCGAGCTTCGACCTGGTCAGCCCCGACGACTTCCTGTTCGTGGTCTCCATCACCGTGCTGGTGATGATCGTGCTGGGCGGGATGGGCAACATCCCCGGCGTGATCGTCGGAGCGTTGGTCATCTATTTCGTGCTCTACACGCTGCTGCCGTCGCTTGCCTCGAACGCGGAGTCTCTCGCCAACAACTTCGGGCTTTCAGCCCTGACCAAGCAGAACGGCGACTGGCCTGGGCTGTACGCGGAGGTGCAGCGCCTGCAGTTCCTCATATACGGGCTGATCCTCGTGCTCATCATGCTGCTGCGACCGCAGGGCCTGTTCCCCAGCCGCATCCGCGAGCAGGAGCTCAAGCACGCGGCGAGCAGCGTGGAAGGCTCGGCCGTCGAGGAGGGCGCGAGGGTTTGAGCGACGGCGCCGACGACATCCTCGTCCTGGCCAACCTCACCAAGAGGTTTGGCGGCCTTGTGGCCGTGGACAACGTCAGCCTTCACATCAAGCGCGGCGAAGTCTTCGCGCTGATCGGACCCAACGGCGCCGGCAAGACGACGCTCTTCAACAACGTAACCGGCTTGTTCCAGCCGACCGCGGGCAAGGTGATATTCGACGGACAGGACATCACCGGATCGAAGCCGCACCAGGTGGCCAAGGCCGGCATCGCGCGCACGTTCCAGAACATCCGCCTGTTCGACTACATGACATGCCTCGACAACGTCCGCGTCGGGCGCCACGTGAGGATGCACGCGAAGCTGTGGGACTCGCTCTTCAAGACGCGGCGTGAGCGTCGCGAAGAGCTGGTCGTCACCGACGAGGCGATGGAGCTGCTGCGATTTGTGGGCATCCAGCGCCAGGCCCACCAGTACGCGCGCAACCTCCCTTATGGGCAGCAGCGCCGGCTGGAGATCGCGCGCGCGCTGGCCACCGATCCGAAGCTGCTTCTGCTCGATGAGCCGGCCGCCGGCTTCACGCCGCAGGAGAAGGTGGAGCTGATGGCGCTCGTGCACAAGATCCTCGACCGCGGGATCACGGTGTTCCTGATCGAGCACGACATGAAGGTCGTGATGGGCATCTCCGAGCGAATCGTGGTGCTCGACCACGGAGAGAAGATCGCGGAGGGCCCGCCGGACGAAGTGCGCAAGGACGCCCGCGTGATCGAGGCGTACCTGGGCAAGTCCGCCTAGTGGCGCTCCTCGAGCTCGACGCAGTCGACGCGTTCTATGGGCGAATCCAGGCCCTGCGCGGCGTGTCGATCCGCGTCGAGAAGGGCGAGGTGGTCGCGCTCATCGGCTCCAACGGCGCGGGCAAGACCACGACACTTCGCACGATCTCGGGCCTGATGCACCCGCAGGGCGGGACGATTCGCTTCGACGGAAAGGACATCACGCGCACGCCTCCTTCGCGCATCGTCGAGATGGGCATCTGTCAGTCACCCGAAGGCCGCAGGCTGTTTCCGCGCATGACGGTCATCGACAACCTGCGCATGGGCGCGTACGTGCGCAACGACAAGGCCGGAATCCTCCAGGACATGGAGCGGGTCTTTCAGCTGTTCCCGCGACTCCAGGAAAGACGCATGCAGATCGCGGGAACGCTCTCCGGTGGCGAACAGCAGATGCTGGCCATGGGGCGGGCGTTGATGGCCAAGCCCAAGGTGATGATGCTCGACGAGCCATCGCTTGGCCTCGCGCCCATCCTGATCGAGACGATCTTCAGCATCGTCCGCGAGATCAACTCGCAGGGCACGACCGTTCTCCTGGTTGAGCAGAACGCGAACAAGGCGCTCGAGGTCGCCAACAGGGGGTACGTGCTCGAGACCGGCGTCGTCGTCCAGGAAGGGTCGGGCCGGGACCTCCTGGCCTCAGAGGAAGTCCAGAAAGCCTACCTGGGCATGTAGCCGGGGGAACCCTGCCGGGTTCCCCTGTGTCAGCGGCTTGGTTGGTAGCTCGATACGAACAGGTAGATGAGGACGACCGCGAACGCACCGTACTCGAGCACCACGTTGCGCGTGAAGCTGTCCTCCACCGTGTGCCGCACGAGGCCGCGGTTGATGTACCAGGCGAACAGCAGCATCACCGCGAACGTGCCTTCGTTGACGACCAGGTAGAGCGACAACGCCGTGATGGCCCACGCCAGGAACGTGACGACCTGGCCGACGAACAGGGCGAAGATGAACGCCCGACGCGGGGCGATCGCCACGCCATTGATGCGGAAGCTGCGGTACGACGCGAGAAACGTGATCGTGAAGATCCACAGCAGCCGCAGGATCGGGTTGAACGGCAGAGTGACCACCACCAGAAAGGCTCCGGCGACGACCAGGACGAGGATGACCTCCTGCACGACCATGTGCCCGGGCTTTTCGGCCTCGCGCAGCCTCAGGTAATCGAGCCGCGCGGCCATGATGAAACCCGTCCCGAAAACGGCCGTGAGCACCAGGTACTTCCAGAGCTCGGGCACCAGCAACGAGAGGCCGGCAAGCGTGATCGCGCCGAGCGCGACAGGGATGTAGTGCTCGATGCGCGGGAACTCGGCGGTGCCGCGCAGGTAGCCGAGCAGCGCCGGCGCGGCGAGCACGACGATGCCGAGGGCAAGGCCCCAGACCTGGCCTGGCGCAAGTAGCTCCGACTTGAAGCCGAGCGCGATCGCCATCAGGACGACGCCCGCGAAGATCAGGAAGCTGCGGTCGCGGTCCGCCACGGCGGCCGTGTCGCTGTCGACCACCTTCTCGACAAGCTGGGGGGGAAGCTTCATCTCAGGCTCGGCATTTTAGGCCCGCCCGTACCGGTCTTCCAAGCGCACCACATCGTCGATCTCCGGGGTGGAGACCTCGAAGATGTCCGAGTCCTCGACCGCCGTCAGGCGGTGCCGCGTTCCGGGAGTGATGTGGAGCGTGTCGCCGGCGGTCATGCGGGTTGTGTCGAGGCGCCCGTCGGCGCCGCCCAGCTCGATGTCGACGGCGCCGTTGAGGAGGTACTGGAACTCGTCTTTTCGCTCGTGGTACTGAAGGGAGAGCGCCTCACCTTTCCTCACGTGCAGGATCTTGCCCGCGTAGCGATCGGTGATCGCCCAATGCAGCTCGTAGCCCCACGGCTTGTCGACCTTGCTGGCGTCGACGCGCCCGAACTCAGGCAGGTTGCTTGATCCCGACGATGTCTTCGAGGGCGTGGAGCCGCGCCTGCACACCCTCGGCGTCGGCGGCCTCGGAGTAGATGCGGATCAACGCCTCGGTGCCGCTGGCCCGCAGCAGCACCCAGCTGCCGTCGGCGAGGTAGAACTTGAAGCCGTCGTCGGAACGCACCCGCTGCACCGGGACGCCCGCGATCTCCTCGGGCTCGTTCTTCTCGAGCGTGTCGAGGATGCGCTGGCGGTCGGTCGCGTATGTCTCGCGGACAAGGTGGATGTCATGGCGCGCGTAGGCGTGCGGACCCACACGCTGCTCGAGCTCGGCCAGGATCTGCGAGACGTGCTTGCCGGTCTTGACGATCATGTCGGCGAAAAGCAGGCCGATCAGGATTCCATCGCGCTCTGGGATGTGGCCCCTCACCGCGAATCCACCCGACTCCTCCCCACCGAGCAGCGCGTTCGTCTCCATCATCTTGGGCGCGACGTTCTTGAAGCCGACCTGGACCTCGTAAACGCGCTCGCCGTACTCGGCGCCGAGCTTGTCCACCATCGAAGTCATGTTCACGGTCTTGACCACCGGGCCGCGCATGCCGCGGGTCTCGAAGAGATAGAGCATCAGCAGCGCAAAGACCTGCAGCTGGTTGATGAACCGGCCGGTCTCGTCGATGATGCCGACGCGGTCGGCGTCGCCGTCCGTGCAGATGCACAGATCCTGGCCGCCGACCTTCATGAACGAGATGGTCGAGTCGATGTTGGGCGGGATGGGTTCGGGGTTGATACCGCCGAACAGCGGGTTGCGCTGGTTGTGGAGCTCGGTGACCGTGGTCCTTCCGCCGCCGATCATCTCGGCGATGTATCCGTAGCCCGAGCCGTACATGCACTCATGGACGATGCGCAGCCCCGCGTCCTTGATCGCGTCGATGTCGACCATGCGCGCGATCTGCGCGTAGTACGCCGCGCGCGGGTCGTACGACGAAACGAGACCGTGACCGACCTTCGGATCGGGCGCAGGTACGTCATCGAGGGCGGCGATGTTGCGCTCGAGCTCGGCGATGACCTCCGACGGCACCGCGCTGCCCGTCTCGGTCTTGCCCTTGTAACCGTTGAACTGGTACGGGTTGTGGCTGGCAGTGATCGCCACTGCGCCGTGCGCTCGCCGATCGATCACCGACCACGACGCGACCTGGGTCGGTGACGGACGATCGAACACGAGGGTCTTGATGCCGTTGCTCGCGAAGATGTGCGAGACGGCCTGGGCGAAATCCTCGGACGCGAACCTGCAGTCGTAGCCCACTATCGCGACCGGATCGGACGATCGGGTCTTCAGGTATTGAGCGTGCGCCTGCGCGACACGGCGGACGTTCCCGAACGTGAAATCGTCCGCGATCACGCCCCGCCAGCCGTCGGTTCCGAACTTGATCTCGGTCGGCATGGAAACCTAAAGGTAACGGGTCTTGCGGGCCCGCTTGAGCGCGTCCACCACCTTGCGGACGTCCTGCGCGCGCGACCTCGGGACGACCAGGAGCGCATCTTCAGTGTCGACGATGATCATGTCCTTCAGGCCGATTCCGGCGACCAGGCGGCGGTCGCCGAACACCAGGCTTCCGCTCGTGTCGACCAGAACGGCTTCACCTTCGACCGAGTTCCCATGCGCATCGTGGTGCACGCGGTCGCCGAGCTCGGCCCAGCTGCCGATGTCGGCCCACTCGAAGCTCGCCGGCACCAGGAGGAGTCGATCCGTCTTCTCCATGACGCTGCGGTCGATCACCTCGACCGGCAGGTGGTTGTAGAGACGCGTTGCCTCCGCCTCGTCGCCGGCCCTGCGTGCCGCCACCACCTTGCGGAGACCGGCGAGGTGGCGGGGCGCATGGCGCGCGAGCTCGGCGATGAGGACCTCGACCCTCCACGAAAACCAGGCCAGGTTCCAGTAGTAGCCGCCCTCGCGCAGGAACCGATGAGCCGTCGCCGAATTCGGCTTCTCGATGAAGCGGCGTACGCGCAAGGTGCCTTTCGACGCGCGGCCAGGCGCGTGGATGTAGCCCAGCCCGGTCGACGCGAACGTCGGCTTGAGGCCGACTGTGACCAGGTTGTCGGTGGTCGCGGCGGCCGCGACGGCCGTCTGCACCGCGCGCTTGACCTCCGCCTTGCCCCTCACCACGTGGTCGGCAGGCAGAGCCACCATGACCGCTCCCGGCATTCGGTCGGCGAGGGTCAGGGCCGCGAGCCCGTACGCGTTGGTGGTGCCCCGCGCCGATGGCTCGAAGATCATGTGCGCCGCGTCGACCTCGGGTAAGACCGCACCGATGATGTCCTTTTGGCGCATCTCGGTCAGCACGAAGACGTGGTCTGCCACCGAGCGCGCGCGGTCGTAGGTCGCGCGCAGCAGCGGGCGCCGATTCTCAGCCAGCGGCAATACGTGCTTGGGCGTCGAGCTGCGCGAGCGCGGCCACAATCGCGTCCCGGCCCCACCGGCCGGGATCACCGCCACGACTTTGCTCGCGGTCACCTCAGCTCTTCGGCGAGCTCACCCGCGCGCGCGGTCGACTCCCAGGGCGCGTCGATGTCGGTTCGCCCGAAGTGCCCGTACACGGCGGTCTGACGGAACAGCGGCCGGCGCAAATTGAGCTCCTTGATGATGCCCAGCGGGCTCAGGTCGAACAGCTTTCCGACCGTTGTCGCGATCGAGGCATCAGGCACCTTGCCGGTGCCGAACGTGTCGACCCGAATCGCCACCGGCTTGACGACGCCAATCGCGTACGAGAGCTGAACCTCGCACCGCGACGCGAGGCCGGAGGCGACCACGTTCTTTGCCACGTATCTCGCTCCGTACGCACCGGCGCGGTCGACCTTCGTCGGATCCTTGCCCGAGAAGCAGCCGCCCCCGTGTCGCGCGTAGCCGCCGTACGTGTCGACCATGATCTTCCGGCCGGTGAGGCCGGCGTCCGCAACCGGGCCGCCGATGACGAACCTGCCGGTTGGATTGATGAAGGACCTCAGTCCGCCGTTGCGCAGCTCGCTCGGGATCACGGCGTCGATCACGTGCTCGGCAATGTCGGAGCGAAGCTGCGCCGGGTCGACCTCGTCGTGGTGCTGCGTCGAGAGGACGACGTTGTCGACGCCCTCAGGCTTGCCGGCGTCCGAGTAGCGGACCGTGACCTGCACTTTTCCGTCGGGCCGGAGGTAGCTCAACGTCTTGCTGCGACGCGCCTCCGCGAGCTTGCGTGCCAGCCGGTGCGCGAGCGTGATCGGCAGCGGCATCAGCTCTGGGGTCTCGTCGCAGGCGAAGCCGAACATCATTCCCGAATCCCCCGCGCCGCCGACGTCGACCCCCTGCTTGATGTCGGTCGATTGCTCGTCGATGCTCACGACGATTCCGCACGTCTCGGCGTCGAAGCCGTACTTCGCGCGGATGTATCCGACCTCGCGCACGGTCTGGCGAATGATTCGCGGGATGTCCACATAGCAGTCGGTCGTGATCTCCCCCACGACCATCACGAGGCCGGTGGTGACGATCGCCTCGCACGCGACCCGCGCGAGCGGATCCTTGGCGAGGATCGCGTCGAGAATCGCGTCGGAGACCTGGTCGGCCAGCTTGTCCGGATGGCCCTCGGTCACGGACTCAGATGTAAATAGCGACGGCATACGCTCCTCCTTCCCACGCCGGCAAGAACCAACCTCCGTTTGGGCTGATCCCCAGGCGCCAGGTAGTTCGGGAATCCTATCTGGTCAGGCGAGTGGGATGTAGTGGATTCCCGAATGCCGGAACAGCCGCGAGCCGCGCTGCCGGAGCAGGTCGAGCGCCGACTTGCGGGCGGCGTCCATCACGGCCTCCACGTGCTGGGGTTTCATGACCCAGGTGGCGGTCGGGGCGGTGATCGGGCAAAGGACGACGATGCGCGACCTCTGGCGCAGGCGCTCGTAGTCGCTGAGCATCTGGTGGTGCAGCGAGAGCTGCAGCGTGCGCGCGATGAGCTCCGGAATCGACGAAGGCGCCTGCTCGTACTCGCCGCCGGCCATAAGGCTCACGGCGAGGATCTCTCGAGCGCCGTCGTCCGCCGCGATGTTCAGCGGGGTGTTCTCCACCACGCCGCCGTCGAGGTGCTCGCGGTCGTCGATGCGCACCGAAGGAAAGACCCCCGGGATCGCGGTCGACGCCAGCAGCGCCGGCGCCAGCTCACCCGAGCGAAACACAGCAGGTTTGCCGGCATTCATATCCGTCGCCACCACGGCCAGAGGGGTGCGTAGCTGCTCGAAGGTCTTGATGCCGGTGAGCGACTGGGCGCGATCGATCAGGTTGCGCACGTTCTGCTGAGGCATGACGCTCAGGAGGTCGCGGCGCAGGCCCGAGATGATCACGCCGAGCGGGTGCGCCTCGAACACGGCCGCCGCCTGTCTTGAAAGCCAGACCTCGCGCAGCATCATCGTGCCGGCCAGCGACGGAAACGCGGCGATCGACGCACCGTTCAGCGCGCCGACGCTGGTACCCACGATCGCAGCCGGCGCCTCGACCCCCGCCTCGAACAAGGCCTGGATCACGCCGACCTGAGCCGCACCTCTGGCTCCCCCGCCGCCCAGCACCCACGTGCGCCGCGCGGGTCTGAACATCTTTCTAGTGTGCCGAGGCTAGGTGCCTTCCTCCCACGAGGAAAGATAGCGACGCTGCTCCTCGGTGAGGCTGTCTATCGCGATTCCCATCGCGTGGAGCTTGAGGCGGGCTACCTCGCCGTCGATCTCGTCAGGCACGTCGTAGACCCGCTTCTCGAGGGTGGTGGCATTGCGGGCGATGTACTCCGAGCACAGCGCCTGGTTGGCGAAGCTCATGTCCATGACCGCGGCCGGGTGACCCTCGGCGCCCGCGAGGTTGATGAGGCGCCCCTCGCCGAGGAGGAACAGCCGGCGCGAGTCGGCCAGCCGGTACTCCTGGACCGACGGGCGAACCTGGCGGACGCTCTTGGCGAGCTCGTCCAGGGCCTTGAGGTTGATCTCGGAGTTGAAGTGCCCCGAGTTGGCCAGGATCGCGCCGTCCTTCATGGCCTCGAAATGCTTGCGGTCGAGCACGTTCACGTCACCGGTGACGGTCACGAAGATGTCACCGTCGCGCGCGGCCTCGTCCATGGTCAGGACGCGGAACCCGTCCATCGCCGCCTCGAGCGCCTTCACGGGATCTATCTCGGTGACGACCACATCCGCCCCATGTCCCTTCGCTCGCGAGGCCAGCCCGCGTCCGACCCAGCCGTACCCCGCGATGACGAACGTCTTCCCCGCGAGCAGGACGTTGGTCGAGCGGATGATCCCGTCGATCGTCGACTGCCCGGTGCCGTACCGGTTGTCGAACATGTGCTTAGTATCGGCCTCGTTCACGGCGACGATCGGATACGCGAGCACGCCGTGCTGCGCCATCGCGCGTAACCGGATGACGCCGGTCGTGGTCTCCTCGGTGCCGCCGACCACCTCAGGCAGCTGCTCGCGGCGCGACTTGTGCAGGACCGAGACGAGGTCAGCGCCGTCGTCCATCGTCAGCTGCGGCCGGTGATCCAGCGCCGCCTCGATGTGCGAGTAATACGTCTCGTTGTCCTCGCCGCGGATCGCGTAAGTCTTGATTCCGTGATTGACGGCGAGCGCGGCGGCCACCGCGTCGTTGGTGGACAGCGGGTTGGACGCGCAGAGCGCGAGGTCGGCGCCGCCGGCCTTGAGGGTCAGCATCAGGTTCGCCGTCTCACTTGTGACGTGAAGACACGCGGCGACGCGTAGACCCTTGAGCGGCTGCTCCTTCATGAACCGCTCGCGAATCAGGGTCAGCACGGGCATCTCGCGCGCCGCCCAGTCGACCAGATCCTGGCCCTGCGTGGCGAGGTTGGAATCCTTGACGTCGCTTCCTCGGGAACTGACTTTCAATGCTCGCTCCTAATAAACGATCTCACTGGCCAGCTTCACGTCGCTCAGGCGGCGGCGCCCGTCGAGGTAGCTGAGCTCGATCAACACCTGGACCCCGATCACGTCCGCCCCGAGCTTGCGCATGAGGCGGACCGCGGCGGAAGCCGTGCCTCCGGTGGCCAGAACATCATCGACGATAAGCACCTTCTGGCCCGGCTGCACGGCGTCGGAGTGAACCTCGAGCTGGTCCGTCCCGTACTCGAGCTCATAGGACTCCATCACAGTCATCCATGGCAGCTTGCCCGTCTTGCGGATGGGAACGAAGCCCGCGCCGAGGTTGACGGCCATGGCGGCGCCGGGGATGAAGCCGCGCGCCTCGATCGCCGCGACGAGATCGGGCGGGGACGCGGACCACTCCTTCGACATCAGCTGAACGACTTCGCGAAAGACGTTCTTCTCGCCCAGCAGCGGCGTGATGTCGCGGAAGACGATCCCCTTCTGCGGGTAGTCGGGGACATCGCGGACGTATTTCTTCAGGTCGTCAGGGGAAGTCACGTGCCGAGCACCGAGCGAAAGTATTCAAGAGTTCGGCGCAAGCCGTCTTCGAGGGGCACTTCCGGCGCCCAGCCCAGCAGCTTCTTCGCCCGCGTGATGTCTGGCCGGCGCTGCTTGGGATCGTCCACCGGCAGCTCGCGATGCTCGATCGTGCTCTTCGACCCGGCGAGGCGGATGATGGTCTCCGCGAGCTCGAGCACGGTCACCTCTTCGGGGTTGCCGAGGTTCACGGGCAGCTCGTCTCCTTTCTCGAGGTTGGCGATCACGCCGCGCACGAGGTCCGACACATAGCAGAGGCTTCGCGTCTGCGAGCCGTCGCCGTAGACGGTGACCGGCTCACCGCGGATCGCCTGGGCCATGAAGTTGGGGACCGCCCGTCCGTCCGAGACCTGCATGCGCGGTCCGTGCGTGTTGAAGATGCGGATGATCCTCGTATCGACGTCGTGCATGCGACGGTACGCCATGGCATACGCCTCGGCACACCGCTTGGCCTCGTCGTAGCAACCCCGGGGACCGATGGGGTTGACGTTGCCCCAGTACGTCTCCGGCTGCGGATGCACCAGCGGGTCGCCATAGATCTCGGAAGTCGAGGCGAGGAGAAAGGTCGCCTCCTTCGCCCGCGCCAGGCCGAGCATGTTCATCGTCCCGACGGTGCCGACCTTCAGCGTGTGGATCGGGTTGGAGTCGTACTGCGGCGGCGACGCCGGAGATGCGAAGTGCAGCACGTAGCGCACGTCGCCGCCGATGAACACCCCATGCGTGACGTCGGCCCGCCGGAACTCGAAATCGGGATGTTTCTGCAGGGATTCGACGTTCGCGGGCGACCCGGTGATGAAGTTGTCGAGGGCGAGGACCTTCAGTCCCCGCTCGAGGAGAGCCTCACAGAGGTGAGAGCCGATGAATCCGGCCCCGCCGGACACGACCGCCCGAGGTTTATTCGCGGCCAATGCCGCGGTAGGTGAAACCGAGCTCCTTCATCACCGCGGGGTCGTAGATGTTGCGGCCATCGACGATCACTGGCCTGCGCATCAGGCGTTTGATGCGGCGAAGGTCGAGCTGGCGGAACTCGTTCCATTCGGTGACCAGGACCAGCGCGTCCGCGCCATCCGCCACCTCGTACGCGTCCCCGAGGTATTCCACGTCCGGGACCAGCCTGCGAGCTCTCTCCACCGCCGCGGGGTCGTAGGCACGGACGGTGGCGCCGGCGGCGAGCAAGACCTTCGCGATGTCCACGCTCGGCGCCTCGCGCATGTCGTCGGTGTTGGGCTTGAACGCAAGGCCGAGCAGCCCGATGGCGCGACCGGGAAGCTCGTCGAGGATCTCGCGCAGCTTGTCGATGACGAGCATCCGCTGGTCGGTGTTGATGTCCATGACGGCGTTGAGGAGCTCGGGGTGGTAGTCGAATCGCTCTGCAACCGCCGCCAGCGCGGCGACGTCTTTGGGAAAGCACGAGCCTCCATAGCCAATTCCAGCCTCGAGGAAGCGCGGACCGATGCGATCGTCGAGCCCCATGCCCTCGGCGACGAGCTTCGCGTCGGCCCCTACACGCTCGCTGATGCGCGCGATCTCGTTGATGAAAGAGATCTTGGTCGCGAGGAACGCGTTGGAGGCGTACTTGACCATCTCGGCCGTGTAGATGTTCGGCGTGATCAAGACGGGCGCGTCGAGGGGCGCGTACAGCCGCGCGACCTTCTCGGCAGCCTCGCGGTCGTGGCTTCCGACCACCACGCGGTCGGGGTGCATGAAGTCCTGGATCGCGGAGCCCTCGCGCAAGAACTCGGGATTGGAGACGACGGGCGCGGCGTGCTTCGGGTTCGTCTTCTGCAGCACGCGCGACACCATGTCCCCCGTCAGCGGCGGCACGGTCGACTTGTTGACGACGACAAGTGGACCGTCCATCACATTGGCGATCGCGCCGGCCGCAGCCTCGACGTAGGAGAGGTCGGCTTCCCCGCCTTCGCCTTCCGGCGTGCTGACGGCGATGATCGCGAACTCCGCCCCGGGAATCGCATCGAAGTAGGACGTCGTGAAGCGGAGGCGCTTCGCTCGCGCGTTCCGCTCGACCAGCTCGTTGATGCCCGGCTCATAAAAAGGAACTTGGTTGCGCTGGAGCTCCGCGATCTTCTTCTCGTCGATGTCGACGACTGTCACGACGTTGCCCAGGTCAGCCAGACAGGCGGCCGTCGTCAGGCCGACGTACCCGGCGCCAAGTACCGCAACCCTGCTCACGGCCGCGATTATCGCAATACGGATTCGTAGGTCGCGATCGTTGAGCTGGCCGTTTTCGACCAGCTGAATCGCGCCGCCCGCTCGATCCCGGCGGCCGACCACCGACCCCGTTCGCGCATCATGGCCGCCGCAGCGCCGCCGAGCGCATCGGCGTCGCCGTCCGCGACCAGCAGCCCGGCGTCGCCCACGACCTCCGGCACGCTCGAGTTGCGAAACGCCGCCACCGGGCAGCCGCAGGCCATGGCCTCGACAAGCGGCAGCCCGAATCCTTCGTACCGGCTTGGGAACACGAGACAGCCGGCGGCCGAGTAGAGGTCGGCAAGGACGTCGTTGCCGACCAGGCCGAGCTGGGCCGCCCCATGCATGTTCGGCGGCGCCTGCTTACCGGGTGCGCCGGCGATCACGAGCTTCAGCTCGCCGTCGTCCCGGCGCGCGGTCTGCCAGGCCCGTAGCAGTGCCGCCGGGTCCTTGCGGGCGTCGAGCGCGCCCACGAAGAGCAGAAACGGTCCCCCAACGCCGAAGCGATCGCGAACGCGCGCGGCCGCGCCGTCCCTGGGCTTGAAGATCGGATCCGCAGCCTCCGGGATGACGCGAATGCGAGCCTGGGTGGCGACCGTCAAACGGGCCGCGTCGGCCGCGGTCGAGGAGGACACCGCGATGACCGCGTCAGCGCGCCGCACCAGGCGCCGCCCGAGCCAGTACCGAAGCCGCTCGCCGCGCATCCTGGGGCCGCCCCAGACCCACGGGATCAGGTCGTGCAGGGTCACGACCAGCGGAAATTCCGTGCGGGCAGGCAACCGAAAGTCGATCGCGTGATACACGTCGGGCCGGATCCTGGCGATATCGCCCGAGAGGACCGCCGCATCCTCATAAGCGGCGAGCTGGCCGTGGCTTCGCCGGCGGCAGCGAGCGACACGGTAATCGCCGGCCGGCAGCTCTGGCTCGTCGAGGGTCTCGTCCTGGAGGAGGGTCAGGTGGGAGCCGAAGCCCACCTCGATCAGGCCTTTGAGCAGACCCCTCGCGTACGCCCCGACACCCCTCACACCGCTGCCGCCCTGCAGCGGCCGCACGTCCAGCAGCACCGAGGGGCGACCGGATCCATTCCGAGATGAGTTCATGGAACTGGTGATCATAATTTGGCCCGCATGAGCGACCTGGACCTCGTCATCGTCGGCGGCTGCGGGCACGTCGGGCTGCCCCTCGCGCTGTCACTTGCCGACTCCGGCTATCGGGTCGGGATCAACGACATCGACGACATCAAGATCGCCCAGGTCAAGTCGGGTCACGTTCCATTTCGCGAATCTGGTGCCGAAGCCCTTCTGGCCAGGATGCTGGCGACCGGCCGGCTCGAGCTGTCCACCGACCCGGCGATGCTCCAGCGCACGCAGACGACCATCCTGGTCATCGGCACGCCGATCGACGAGTTCATGAATCCCTCCGTCCGTATCTTCGAGCGGGTGCTGGACGAGCTGACGCCGCATTTGCAGCACGGCTCGCTGGTGATCCTCCGCTCGACCGTCTTCCCCGGAACGACCGAGACGGTCGAGCGGCGCTTGAGGGCAGCTGGCATCGAGGCCGACGTTGCGTTCTGTCCGGAGCGCATCGCCGAAGGTCACGCGCTCGAGGAGCTGCGGACGCTGCCGCAAATCGTCGGAGTCACCTCCGACGGCGCGTTCGAGCGGGCGCGCGTCATCTTCGAGCGGATGGGCATCAAGACGGTCATCCAGACCACGCCGCTCGAGGCCGAGCTGGCCAAGCTCTTCACCAACACCTGGCGCTACATGAAGTTCGCCGTGGCCAACCAGTTCTTTCAGATCGTCAACCGGTCCGGGCTCGACTACAACCGCGTGCTGGACGCGATCCGGCGCGACTACCCGCGCGCCGCCGACCTGCCGAGCCCCGGATTCGCCGCCGGCCCTTGCCTGTTGAAGGACACCATGCAGCTCTCCGCTTTCACGCCGGACCATTTCCCGATGGGCCAGGCGGCGATGCAGATCAACGAGGGCCTTCCGGGCTACATCGTCGACACGATCAACTCGCGCCGGCCTCTCCTGGGGCGCACCCTCGGCATCCTGGGCATGGCCTTCAAGGGCGAGTCGGACGACCCACGCGCGTCGCTCAGCTACAAGCTGCGCAAGCTGGCCCAGTTCAAGGGTGCGACGGTTATCTGCACCGACCCCTACATCATGGACGAGACATTCGAGCCCCTCGAGAAAGTGCTCAGCAACTCCGATGTGCTGGTCGTGGGCGCACCGCACCGCGCCTATCGAGACCTCGCGCTCGACGGGCGTGATGTCGTCGACGTCTGGGGCATCACCGGACCGATCCGCCTCTGACGCCGCCAGTGGGCGATAGTCCGGACTATCGCGCGTTTGTGCGGCCGATGACCCGCCATAGTCCGGACCATCGCGCGTGAAGGTCCTGGTTACCGGCGCGGCCGGATTCATCTGCGGATACCTGGTCGCCGATCTCCTGCAGGCCGGCTACGAAGTGGTCGGGGTCGACAACTACAGCAAGTACGGTCGCGTCAAGCGCGGGTACGACGCCGATGCGCGATACCACCTCGTCGAGGGCGACGCGAAGGACGCGGCGCTCCTGACCGAGCTGGCGGCGGATTGCGACCACGTCGTCGCCGGCGCGGCGATGATCGGCGGCATCTCGTATTTCCACGAGTTCGCCTACGACCTGCTCGCCGAGAACGAGCGCATCTGCGGGGCGACCTTCGACGCCGCCATCAGCGCCTTCAGGCATGGACGTCTGAAGAAGATCACGGTGCTGTCCAGCAGCATGGTGTTCGAGTCCGCCGACGTCTTCCCCACACCGGAGGGCGCTCAGCTCACCAGCCCTCCGCCCCGCTCGACATACGGCTTTCAGAAGCTCGCCACGGAGTTCTTCGCCAAAGGCGCGCACGAGCAGTACGGGCTGCCTTACACGATCGTCCGGCCTTTCAACTGCGTCGGCATCGGCGAGCGCCGCGCGTTGCGCGACACCGAGGTGATGAGCGGCAACGTGAAGCTGGCGATGAGTCACGTCGTGCCCGACCTCGTGCAGAAAGTGCTGAAGGGCCAGGATCCGCTGCACATCCTCGGCGACGGCAGCCAGGTACGCCATTACACCTACGGCGGCGACCTGGCCCGCGGGATCCGCCTCGCGCTCGAGTGCGACAAGGCCACGAACGAGGACTTCAACCTCTCGACCGCGCGGTCCACGACCGTGCGTGAGCTCGCCGAGGTCATCTGGCGCAAAGTCCACGGCCCCGATGAAGCGCTCCGCCTTGTCTCCGACCCGCCTTACGAGCACGACGTGCAGATGCGCGTGCCCGACGTGCGCAAGGCGAAGGAGATTCTCGGCTTCGAGGCGACCACCTCCCTGGAGGATGTCCTCGACGAGGTGATCCCGTGGATCCGCGAGGAGATCTCGGCCGGGCGGATATGAGCGACGAAACGCCCGCCCTCTCCGTCGTGGTGCCGGTCTACAACGAGGGCGAGAATGCCGCGCACACGCTTCGTGAGATCGTGGGCAAGACGCACGTCCGTCCTCTCGAGGTGCTCGTGGTGCACGACTTCGACGAGGACACGACGGTGCCTGTGGTCAAGCGCATGCAGGCCGAGCTTCCAGAGCTGCGTCTCCACCGCAACACGCTCGGCCGCGGCGCCCTGAACGCCATGAAGTCAGGCCTGCGTGCGGCGAGGGCGCCATACGTTTTGATCACGATGGGCGACTCGTCCGACGACGCCTCCGACATCGACGCCATGTACGGCCTCGCGCACGCCGGCGCGGACGTCGTCGCCGGATCGCGCTACATGCGCGGCGGACGGCAGGTCGGTGGACCATTGCTGAAGCGCACGATGTCGCGCCTGGCGGGCCTGTCGCTGCACTGGATCGGAGGCCTTCCGATCCACGACGCGACCAGCAACTTCCGCATGTATTCGAAGCGCTTGCTCAACCAGGTTTCGATCGAGTCGCAAGGCGGTTTTGAGCTCGGGCTGGAGCTGACGGTCAAGGCCTATCGGCTCGGCCTGAAGGTCGCGGAGGTGCCGACCACGTGGCGGGACCGAACCGCCGGGGAGAGCCGGTTCCAGCTGCGGAAATGGCTGCCGCAATACCTCCATTGGTACTGGCGCGGAATCGGAGGAAGGCTGGGGAGCACTCGCTAACATGTGGCCGGTGATCCGCCTGCGACGCGCGGCCGCGTTCGCATTTGCCTCGGTCCTCGCCTTCGCGCCACTCACCGTGCACGCGACCTCGAGCCCGAAACCGTCGCTCGACAAGGTGCTCGCGGCCCCGCCGGCTTCGGACTTCAGTGAGCTGGCGACGAGCCAGCTGCACGGCAAGTTCACCGCTCACGAGTGGGCGAGCTTGAGCACCAGCGGCGCCAACGCTGCCCAGACCGAAGCGACCTTGAACAAGGATGGATTCGTCGACGGCTTCGGCAAGACGTGGTCCGAGTCTTCCTCGGACCACTACCTGATCGAGGTGGTCATGGCCTTCAGCGGAGGCCGCGGAGCGCACAGTGCGCTGTCTGGGATGGAGGCGTCCGACAAGTCCGACAACAGCTACAAGAAGGCAGACACGGTCGGCGGGATCACGCCCTACTACGGTGCGCATTTCGTGGACCCCACAAACCAGGTGATCGAAGACTTCTTCGCCTTCGCCAAGGGAAACGACGTCTTCGGCATCGCCTTCGTCTCGTCCAAAGACGACGTGCTCGACGCTGCGACCAGACAGATCCAGACCCAGTACAGCCGCGCGCCAGGCGTGACGATCCCGAGCGCCGAGTGGCCCGAGAACATCGCGCCCGCTGCATCGTTTCCTTACGCCGTCTTGGGGGCGGGCGTCGGAGTCATCGTGGTCGCGGCCGGCATAGTGGGCTTTCTCTTGTTCCGCCGCCGCTCCACCGCCGCGGGATCTTCGGGATCTTATGGAACGTTTGCGCCGCCGCTCTCGCTGCAGATGTCAGAGGACGGCAACTACTGGTGGGACGGCGAAGCCTGGCGCGACGCCGCGCACGATGTGCCGCCAACCGCCCAGCGCTCGGTCGACGGTCACTACTGGTGGGACGGGCGCACGTGGCGGCCCGTGCCCGCGCCGCCTAGCTGACGAGCGGGCGATAGTTCCTCTTGTAGTACTCCCAGTACTCGCCTGACTTCAGCTTGCGCCACCAGTCCTGGTGGTCCTGGTACCAGAGAACGGTCCGCTCCAGGCCCTCGGCGAAGGTCACCTGCGGCTCCCATCCGAGCTCGGTGATCCGGGTGACATCGAGCGCGTACCGGTAGTCGTGGCCGGGCCGGTCGGCGACGAAGTCGATGAGAGAGCGCGGCTTGCCCATGATGTCGAGCACCGCCTCCGCCACCTGGAGCCCGGTCGTCTCGACTCCCGTGCCCACGTTGTAGATGCCGCCCAGCGGTGCGTCGTGCAGCACCATGTCGATGGCGCGGCAGTGATCCTCGACATAGATGTAGTCGCGCACCGCGGAACCGTCGTTGTAGAGAGGCAGCTTCATCCCGTCGATCGCGTTCGTGATCAGGACCGGAACGAGCTTCTCCGGGTACTGAAACGGTCCGTAGTTGTTGGAGCCGCGGGTCACCAGCAACGGAAGGTCGAAGCTCTCCGCGTACGCGTGGGCGATGTGCTCGCCCCCGGCCTTGCTGGCGGAGTACGGGCTGCGCGGCAGGAACGGATCTTCTTCCCTGGAGCGGCCGTCGCGGACGTGACCGTAGACCTCGTCAGTGCTGACGAGGAGAAAAGCCTCGTGGCCGTACCGGCGCGCCGCCTCGCACAGCACGGCGGTGCCCCGCACGTCGGTCTCGATGAAAGCGAACGGGTCCATCAGCGAGCGATCGACGTGCGTCTCTGCCGCGAAGTTGACGATGGCGTCGACGTTCTCCGCGAGGGTGTTGACAAGGTCCGCGTCGCAAATGTCACCGTGCACGAAGCGATAGCCGCGCGTCCCTTCGAACTCTTCGAGGTTGGCGAGGTTGCCTGCGTACGTCAGCTTGTCGAGGACCGTGATCTCGACATCGGGCCGCTTGCTCCGCAAGAGGCGGACGAAGTTGGATCCGATGAAGCCGGCGGCTCCGGCCACCAGCAGACGCTCGAAGGTGCGGCTCACTTGATCGTGGGACCCGCGGTCCAGTCGTATCCGATCGTGGGATCGTCGTGCGGGATTCGGCCCTCGTCGTCTGGGTCGTAGACGCTCGACGTGATGTAGATGAGGTGCGACCGCTCCAGCGCCCGGCACCCGTGTGCGACGCCGGGCGGGATCTTCACGCACGACGCGTGGCCGTCGCCCATCAAGAACTCCATCAGCTGTCCCTTTGTGGGTGAGTCCTCGCGCGTGTCGTAAAGGGCCACCTTGACAGCGCCGATCACGTACCACCAGTCGGTCTGCTTGCGGTGGATGTGCCAGGCCTTCGCCGTGCCGGGGTGCATGAGCGAATGGCTCCACTGGCCAAAGTGGTCGAAGAAGTCGTCGGTCTCGCGGATCACCTCTCGGAAGAAGCCACGCTCGTCGCCATGAGTCGTTAGCTCCTTGATGACGACACCCTCGATGCTCACGGCTGCTGAGGCTCCGGAACGCCTGCGCGGCCTCGAACGAAATCGTTGACCGCGTAGTACGACTGGATGGACTCACCCGCATCGCCCCAGAAGCCGTCCAGCACGTCGTACTCCATCAAACCCTGCTCGAGGTACCAGTTGTTCACGTCGGTGATCTCGAGCTCTCCGCGATCGGACGGCCTCAGCTCCGGGATCACCTTCCACACGGTCTCGTCATAGAAGTAGACGCCGGTGACGGCGAAGTCGCTCGGGGGGTGCGCCGGTTTTTCGATGATGCGCTCGATCCTCCTGTCTCCGTCGAACTGGGCGACGCCGAGGCTTCGCAGATGCCTTGGATCGTCCTCCCGCGTGAGCACGACGCGGGCCCCGCGCGACTGCTTCTGAAACGCGTCCACGCAGGGTTTGAGGGAGCGCTCGAAGACGTTGTCCGCGAGCATCACGACGCACCGCTCACCGTCGATGAACTTCTCGGCCAGGCCCAGCGCCTCGGCGATGCCGCCCGCCTTCTCCTGGTACGCGTAAAAGAGCCGCTCGACTCCGAACTCGTGTCCATTGCCGAGTAGTCGCAGGAATTCACCGGCATGCGTGCCACCGGTGACGAGCATCATCTCGTCCACACCCGCTTCGACCAGCGCCTCGATGGCGTAGTTGATCATCGGACGGTCGTAGATCGGGAGCAGGTGCTTGTTGGTGATGAGCGTGAGCGGATGGAGGCGGCTGCCCGTACCGCCCGCCAGAACGACGCCCTTCATGGTCGGGATTCTAAAAGTCTGGCTACGTGGGCCCAGCGGCGATAACGTTTGCGCCCTCCGAACGTTGGGTTTGACTGGGTGACGCTAAAGGCTTCGCTTCTTGCCATCGCGGTCCTGCTTGCGGCGTGCAGCCAGCCCCCGGCCGTCGCGAGTCAACAGGGCTCCAGGCCAAGCCCAGCCTCGCCACTTGCGTCGGCTTCAGCCACCCCATCGGCTTCCCCGCCTGTCGTGGCGACACCTATAAGCCAAGACCCACCAGACACGGCCAGCGCCGCGCGCTCACAGGCGCCGGCCGTCGCTCATTGCCCGACCTCACCGTCCGGCGCGGTCCAAGTCCTTTCCATGGTCTTCTCGCAGGAGGGCACGGTGACGCTCGAAACGGTCCACCTCCTCACATATGGCGGCAGAACGGTGGTGGACTGCCTTCTGTTTGACCGTCAACCGATCTATGTCTGGGATGCGGCGCACGGGGTGGTCCTCCTCTCCACCACCGACGGCACGCTCTGGACGTTCGATCTCAGAACAGAGTCGTTGCGCAACGTGGGCTACTCGCGGGGTGACCTCTTGGGACCGGTCCTGAGCCCGGACGGGACCCAGGCAGTGCTCGAGTCCGGCCCGGACGACTCTGGCTGGGCCATCAAAATCGTCGACCTCGACTCTGGCGCCAGCCGCATCATCCGGCAGGTCGGCCCCAACGAATACTTCCGGGCCGGACTCGTCCCGTTGCGGTGGCTTCAGGGTGGAATTCTGCTCACGCCCGGGGTCCTGGACTGCGGCTTCAGTGGCGGCATTCTGAAGCTCGATCCGGTCACAGGAGGCCTCGCGCCAGTTTCCAACGGTGAGGTTGGGGTTCTGTCGCAGAGCGGTGCCAGTCACGCCTACTCGGACTACTCCAACCTCGCGGATGCAAACTACCTCGGCGAATGTGGCTGGCACAACACCCTTTTCACTTCCGCGCTTGGTGCCCAGCCGACGCTCATAAGAGAGCAGGCCAACCGGGACTTTGACGCCCGGGACGTGCGCGAGGACGGATCGGTCCTTTACATCTCGGACGACGCGCCGGGGTCAGACGCCGCGCCGGCGCCGGATATGGGCCTCTACCTCTATGCCGGAGGCGTTTCCTACAAGCAGTTCGGCGAAGACCGCATCGGCGAGTGGCAGTCAGCCGTCTTCGTGGGACCTGATGCCGCCATCGCGACCGAGCAGCTCTCGAACGGCCCGAACGGTTCGGCCGAGGTGATCCTCGTCACACTGTGCCGCTCGAGCTCCTGCCACGCAACCGCCACGGCGATCGACAACCCGACCGGACCCGATCCTTACGTCAGGCTGGTTTCCGTCAGACCCTAATCCACGCGAGAACTGGCCTTAGACCACAAGTCCTTGCGGCATACTGGCGCCTGCACACGACATGGCGCGCCCTGAGAACTGGCCCAGAACGATCCTCCACGTCGACCTCGACGCGTTCTACACCTCGGTCCATCAGCGCGACGACCCGTCGCTTCGCGGCATCCCGGTCGCGGTGGCAGGCCGCTCTCGCCGTGCGGTGGTCATGGGCGCGTCGTATGAAGCACGCACTTACGGTGTCCGCTCGGCGATGCCCCTGCACGAAGCCATGGAGCACTGCCCGCAGCTCACCGTGGTGCCGCCCGACGGCGCGCGCTACCGCGAAGCGAGCCGGCTCGTCCACCAGATATTCCGCCGGTTCACCTCTCCTGAGCTGGTCGAGGGCATCGCCCTGGACGAGGCCTACCTCGACGTCACTGCGCGCACCCGACATGGAACGGCCACTCCCGAGGAGGTCGCGCGACGGATCAAGTTTCAGATCCACACCGAGGTCGGCCTGACGGCGAGCGTCGGCGCCGCGACATCCAAGCTCGTAGCCAAGGTCGCGAGCGGGACGCGCAAGCCTGACGCGCTGGTGCTCGTTCCCCCCGGCGCGGAGGCCGACTTCCTCGCGCCGCTGCCGGTCAACGTCATCCCGGGGCTCGGGCCGAAGACAGAGGAACGTTTGCGCGCGATGGGGCTGCGTACTGTCGGCGCGCTCGCCGCCTACGAGACGCAGCGGTTGGTCCAGGCTCTCGGCACCAACGGCGCGGTGCTCCAGCGGCTGGCCCAGGGGCGTGACCGCACTCCGGTCGACGGCAGCCGCCCCGCCAAGACGATCTCCGCGGAGACGACCTTCGACAACGACGTGAGCGACCTGGTCGAGCTGGAGAGCGCGCTGCGCGACCTGACCGACCGCGTGACCGAACGCCTGAAGACGGACGGCGTTCGCGCGAGAACCGTCTACGTGAAGCTGAAACTCCCCGACTTCAGGCTCGTGAGCCGCCAGGTGAGCCGGACGAGCCCGACCGACGACGTCGAGACGATCTTCCGCGCCGCGCGCTCGGCCCTGGAGAAGTCGCACGTGGAATCGCGGGCGGTGCGGCTGATCGGGGTTGGGCTGTCGGGCCTCGAGCACCCTGACTCCGATTCACTGCAGCAGCTGAACCTCGGTTTCGATTAGGCGTCCTGTCGATCACCGGCCGGGGCACCGCGGCCAGCACGTCGCCAACCGTCTGCCAGTCGAGCTGCGTCTGCGCGCGTGCGATCAGCGCGCGAAAGACCATCGCCGTGGCCCGCGCGTCATCGAGCGCGGCATGGGCCGGCGTGACGTCGAGCCCCAGCTCCTCGACCAGCCGGGCCAGCCCAGGCGTCTGACCTTTCGGCAGGTCGAGCACGAGGCGTGCGAGCGCGGTCGTGTCGATGATCGGGTGCTCGAGCGGGCTCTCCAGGCCGCGACCCACGAGCCAGGTGTCGAATGCGTCGTGGCTGTGCTCGACCAGCACTGCCGCTTGCGCGAAACGGAGAAAGGCGCGCCGCGCATCCTTGAACTCCGGCGCCCCGATGAGCATCGAGCGGTCGATATGGTGGCGCTTCCGCGCGTACGGATTGATCGGAGCGCGGCAGTCGACCAGCGTGTCGAAGAACGACAGTGGTCGCTCGAGCGTGAACCTCTCCGCGCCGATCTCGAGGACAAGGAACGGCGCGTTGCCGGTGGTCTCGACGTCGAGCGCGACGAACTGCGCATTTGCGAGCTTGGTGCGGTGGCCGACCTCCGGCGCGTCGACGGCTATCTCGTCCCAGGGAACGAGCTCGGTCGCTCCGCGCGGCTTCAAGAAGAGCCGGCGCGGGCTGGAAGAGCTCACCTGGCCAGCGCGAGTGCGCGGCGCGCCCACGCTATCTCGTCACGGCTGAGCGCGCGGAGCAGAAGGATCGCGACTCCGTAAACGATCACGCCGACGGCGATCGGGATGATGACGGCGTAGCCGTGCAGTGAGGCCAGCGGGTAGATCGCCACGCCCATCACCAGGCCGGCGAGGATCACGCGCCAGCTGACGCCGATGACCTGGACGCGGCCGACGTGCCGCGCGGTGAGGATCCAACCCGCGATGCCGAGAACGAGCTCGGTCGCGACCGTCGCCCAGCTCGCGCCGATGTAGCTGAACGGCGGGATCAACGCCAGGTTGAGGGCGATGTTGGCCACGAGGCTCCAGGCGGCCGCCCAGGAAAAGGACGACTGCCGGTCGGAGGCGTTGAGAGCGCCGATGAAAGCGTTGTTGGCGAAGGCGATGCCGAGCGCCAGCGCGAGGATCTTCAGCGGCCCGGCTGCATTGCCGAAACCGGTCGGGCCGAACAGCACCGGTGCGAGGGGCGCGGCGAGGACGAAGATGCCGACGCTCGCGGGCCAGCCCATCAAGAGCAGCGCCTTGTAAAAGCGGTTGAGCGCGTCGAGCATCTCCGTCGGACGCTCGCGGTGATAGACCGACAGCACGGGGAACACGACCGAGAGAAACGTCATCGGGATGAAGAGCAGCGACTCGATGGGCTTGTACGCTGCGGCGTAGTAAGACGCGTCGACGCGTCCGTGAAACAGAAGCACCAGCGGCTGGTCGATCTTGAAGTAGAGGATGGTAAGCACGAACGTGAGCGCGAAAGGCAATCCCTTCCAGAACCATTCGCGCAGAAACGCCGTCTCGAAACGCCAGCCGATGACCGCGATTCGTTTCGCCGCAAGCACCACCGAGAAGTAGACGCAGTCGAAGGCGTACTGCGCGGCGTACGCCCAGACGTAATAGGCGACGCCCTGGTTGGTGCGGCCACCATAGACGATGAGGCCGAGCAGGATGACGCTTTCGAGGATCACCGCCAGCGCCTCGTAACCCAGCTGCTGAACCGCGTACAGGCCGTTGCGCAAGAGCGTCGAGTACGAGGTGAGGACCATCAGGACGAAGCCCGGGACGATGAGCTCGCCCAGCCCTAGCGGATAGACGAGCGCGGCGAGCACGAGCAGCGCCGCCACCGACATCAACAATCGCAGCGACATCACGTTGCGCAGGTACCGCTGGATCTCGGTGCGCTGGCGCGCGCCCTCGCGCACGAACAGCACGTTGAAGCCGAGATCGAGGAGGACGCTGGCGATGGCCGCGAGGTTGACCAGCGCCGTGAACACGCCGTAGTGCTGATTGCCGAGCTTGCGGATCATGTACAGCACGGTGACGAGGGCGACGAGCCGGGCGATCACCTTCGCCGTCAGGACGATGGTCGAATTGCGGAGAGCTCGCGAGCCGAGCCCGAGGCTGGACGCGGGCGCCTGTGCTGAATCGTTGGCTGTCAACTTCCTAGATCGTAGTGGTCCGTACCGCGAGGGTCGCCAGCATCCGGCGCCCCCGGGCGGCCGGGACGCCTGCGGCGTCTGATGCCTGCGTCTGGGGCCCCCGGCGCTTGTCGTCACGCAGCTACGGCTGCGCTCCTCCTCACGCCACCCCATCCTTGGCACCGGCCGCCCGGATGGCACCGGCCTGCGGGCCTTCGGCCTGCTGCCGACCTCGCGGATACGGACCACTAGGCCTCGTTAGACTCGACCGCCACGATGCCAGAGTCGACTCGAATCCTCAGCGGCATGCGGCCGACGGGCCGATTCCACCTCGGCAACTACCTAGGCGCCGCCAAGAACTGGGTCGAGCTGCAGTCGAAGTACGAGTGCTTCTACTTCGTCGCGGACTACCACGCGCTTACCACCGAGCCTGACGGACGCAAGGCCGAGGACAAGGTCTTCGACCTCACCGCGGACCTGATCGCCGTCGGGATCGATCCCAAACGCAGCGTCCTCTATCTCCAGTCGAAGGTGCCCGAGGTTGCGGAGCTAACCCTTCTTCTGTCGATGGTCACGCCGCTCAGCTGGGTGCAGCGCGTGCCCACATTCAAGGAGATGGCGAAGAAGCATCCCGACAACGTCAACCTTGGGCTCTTCTCGTATCCGATCCTGCAGGGCGCCGACATCCTGATCGTGAAAGGCGTGGGCGTCCCCGTGGGCAAGGACCAGCTGGCCCACCTCGAGCTCGTGCGCGAGGTCGCGCGCCGGTTCAATCGAACCTACTCGCCGGTGCTGCCGGAGCCTCAGGCGCTGCTGACCGAGACGCCGCTGATCAAGGGCACCGATGGCAAGCAGCGAATGTCCAAGACCGTCGGCAACATCGTCGGCGTGACCGACGATCCTGACGTCATCCGGAAGCAGGTTCTGAGCATGGTCACCGACGTGAAGCGGCCGCGCAAGACGGACCCGGGGCATCCGCGCCTGTGCAACGTGTGCGCTTTCTACAAATACTTCTTCGACGACTGGGAGCACTACTGGGAGCTGTGTCGCAAGGCGCAGATCGGCTGCTACGACAAGAAGAAGCTGCTGGCCGAGCGGATCATCGAGCGCTTCGCGCCTTTCCGCGAGGTGCGAGCGGAGCTGAGCCCCGACCAGGTCAACGCGATCCTCGACGAGGGAAGCGAGAAGGCTCGCGAGGTGGCACGTCAGACCTTGCGCGAGGTGCGCCAGGCGGTAGGTCTGCCGGCTTACCTGGATCGCTAAGATTTGATCCGGATGGCAGACGCTGCGACTCCGCGGAGGGTCACGCGCCGGACGTTCATCGGATGGTGGATGGCGGCGGTGCTCACCGCTTTTGCAGTCACCGGCTTGCTTCCGATCCTGGTGTACTTCTGGCCCGCGCCGCCCAAGGGTCAGAAGAAGGGACCGATCAACGTCCCCCTGAGCACGCCCCTCGACCAGCTACAGGACGGGACGGCGACGAAGATCCTGGCTCCTACATCCCCGAACTCGGCCTTCGTCATGGCCGACGGCGGCGGCGACAACGCGCCAGGCGACCTGGCGTTCGGCGCCTTCATCGTCAAGAGCGGCAGCAACCTCGAGGTGTTCGCGCAGAACTGCTCTCACCTCGGATGCTCGATCAACTTCAACCAGGACGCGAAGACCTTCGACTGCCCATGCCACGGCTCGCGCTTCCACCTCGACGGCACGGTCCTGCATGGACCGGCCCAAAACCCGCTTTCACATCTGACCTGGAAGCAGGGCGACAACCCGAACACGATCCAGGTCGACGGCATAGTCTTGGGGTTCTAGGGCATGGTCATTCCGCACCCACGCGACATCCAGGTGGCGGTGGTGGACTGGCTCGACGCCCGCTATCCGTTCACCGAAGACGTCGACAAGGCGCTGTACCAGCGCGTCCCGAACTTCGCCAACGCCTTTTACTACTGCTTCGGCGGGATGGTCTTCGTGCTCATCGGGCTGCAGCTCGTGACCGGCGTCCTACTTGCCCTCTACTACATCCCCGACGCCACCGGCAACCCGGCCCCGGCGTACAACAGCGTTCTCTTCATCCAGAACGACGTTTACCTGGGCTGGCTGATCCGCGGCGCCCACTTCTGGGCGGCGAACCTGCTCATCATCATGGTGCTGCTCCACATGGCGCGCGTCTACTGGACGGGCTCATACCGCGCGCCGCGTGAGCTCAACTGGGTCGTCGGCGTGACGATGCTCTTCATCATCCTCGCGCTGGCGCTCACCGGCTACCTGCTGCCGTGGGACACCAAGGCTTACTTCGCCACCGAGGTGACCATCAAGATCACGGCCGGCGTTCCGATCGAGCCGGTCGCGGCGTTCATCAAGCAGTTGCTCCAGGGCGGCCCCGTCGTCGGCCCGCCGACGCTGCAGCGATTCTTCACCCTTCACGTGTTCGTACTGCCGGCGTTGATCGTGCTGCTCATGTACATCCACTTCAAGCTGATCCGCTCGCATGGGATCTCGGAGCCGCTATGAGCGAACAGGACATCAACAAAGAAGGACCCGGAGCCGCGACAGCGCCGAAAGAGGTCGAGATCGGCGAGCTGGACGGGCACGCCGGCGGCCACGCGCTGGAGCCCGAGTACAAGCGGCTGCCCATCGGCCCTGACCACATCCTCTACCCCATCGCCGCGAGCCTTGCGGCGTTCCAGTTCCTCTTCGGCGAGTCCGGGCACCACATCGCCGACGACATGCCCGAGGAAGACACGCACCCGTTCTTCCCGGACCACTTCTGGCCCTACCCCGTGATCATGGTCATGATGCTGATCGTCGTCGGCCTTCTGGCGGCGTTCCTGCAGAAGAACCTTCAGCTAGAGGCGTCGGCCGACCCGCGCGCGGTCACCATCCCGCGACCCGACTGGTATTTCCTGTTTCTCTTCCAGTTCCTGAAGCTCGGCAACGAGTTCATCTTCTCGATCGGCATCGGCACCGTCGCGATCATCCTGCTGATCGTTTTTCCGTTCATCGACCAGATCCTCGGTCCGCGGATGGCGCACCGCCTGGGGTGGAAGAAGTGGCCTGTGCCGGGGCGAAACATCATCACGGGCACGGTCTTCGTCGCCTCGCTCGTGGCGATCGCGCTGCTCGAGCTGTGGGCCCTGGCCGGACCGCAATTCTGCTTACCCTGGTTCGTGAACAGCCCCGTCTGCGGGGCCTGACATAGCCGGATAGTCCGGACTATCCGGGGTTTTGCGCCCCGCAACTACCTGACAAGCCGGACTTTGTGAACAGCTTCTAGGTCCGGCTGTCGTAAAGCTGCTTCGTCAGCTCGATCTGCGCGAGGTGCTCGCGCCCATGGCCGTAGTTGCTGATCATCCAATCGAGCCCCGGCCGCGGCGGCCTGTCCCCCCGCGGTCGCAGCTCGGTCAGGTCCGCCTCCGTCACACCGGCGACCAGCTCGCCCATCTCCCGCTCCGCGGCATCGATCATCTCGAGCAGCTTTGCCGCGCCCGCTTCCGCGCGAAATTCCGAGTCGCGGTCGCGCTGATTGGCGACTGACCGCACCGACCGCATCATCTCCAGCTCCGAGCCGAGCGTGTGCGTCACCAGCACGGCAACCGAGTTCGCCTTCGGCAGCGGCCTCCAGTTCAGCGTGCCGTCGTCGAGGCCGCGGATCTGCACCCGCAGGTTCTCGTGAAGCTCGGCGTAAAGCTGCCCAAACGCCTTCCTGATCGCCTCTTCCATAAGCTCCTAGACCTTCTCGGTGACCCGGTACTCGAGGTACCGACCAAACAGTAATCGCGTGTGGGCCTCGAGCGCGGGGAGCACGCTGAGCACGAGCCCAACGATCGGGTACAGGAAGTACTGGCCGTAGATCGCCAGGCGTTTCCAGCGCGGCCAGTCGGCCGGCTTGGGCGGCAGCAGCGACATCTCGAAGTAGATGAAGAAGACCACGGTGGACAGCGTGATCCCAAGCAGGATGCCGGACACGCTCCACAGGATCTGGCCCAGGTCGGTCAGGGAAAAGTCGACGCTGACCCAGATCGGCACCGACGCGCCGAACATCAGAAGCACGGGCAAAAAGATCCAGTTGAGATGGTTCAGGAAGAGGTTCATGAACCTCCGGAAGCGGAGCCACAGCGGAATCTCGGGATGCTTGAAGAAGCGCGCCATCACGTAGGGCACGTCAGTGATCCCCCAGGCCCACCGCTTGATCTGGTTGTACTGGCTCATGTGCGTCGACGCGTAGTCGCGCGAGTTGGGCGAGTCCCCGTAGATCGGCAGATACACCGACTTGACCGAGAAGAGCTTGCCGAAGGTGAAGAACGCCTTCCAGTAAAACCTCGAGTCCTCGGGGATGACGTCCTTGTCCCAGTAGCCGACCTTCTCGACGAAGTCGAGGCTGCAGGTGTAGCTCGAGAACGCGACGAGGCGATGCGGCCTCGAGTGCAGGAACATCTGCCACTGGGAGGTGCTCGCCGACATGATGCGAACCGCCATCGGCACCTGCCAGATGTTGTTGTGGAACAAGGGCACCGGCTGCCAGATCACGTAGTCGCGGAGCGGCTCGCGCGCGTGGTGCCAGCTGATCCACGCGAAGTACTGCGGATGGACCTGGTAGTCGGAGTCGAGGTCGGTGATCAGCACCTTGCTCAGGTCGAAGCCTTCGTCGGTCAGCACACGCACCATCCAGCGACCGCCCCAGTTCATCGCGGCCGACTTCCCGACGACGATGCCCGGCTCGAGCGGATCTTTGATGTGGTAGAAACCGCGGACCCGTCCGCCGAACTTCTCTTTGAGGCGGGCCACGTTCTCCCAGCCCGGCTTGTCCGTCTCGCGAGTGATGATGCCGACGAGCTTCAGCTCGTCGGGATAGTTCGAGTCGACGATCGCCTGAACCGTGCGCTCGAGCACGTGGTAGGGCTCGGTATAAGTCGGGACGACGCTGAGGTGGAAGTACTGCAGCGGATCGAGCTTCCCCGCGGCCTGGTCGACCCGGCACAGCGCCAGCCAGTCCGTGTTCATGTCCCGCTTCAGCCGCCGCAGTGACCCCCAGACGCCGGTGACGACGCTGATCGAGCGGATGAGCCAGTAGGCGTCGAAGATCAGCACCGCGCCGGCGACGAAGATCGCACCCGGCAGCTTGAAGACGATCGGGATCCAGGCGGGGGCCGCGAGCATGATCCAGGTGAGGGCGCCCGGGGTCGCCTCGAAGAAGCGGGCGCCGAACTGGCGCAGCGCCTGCTCCCAGGCGGGAGTCGGGGGTCGTGCCTCGAGCACTGCCACGCTCCGATTATCGCCAAGGAATACCCGATAGCCCGGCGGCTTTGTAACTGGCATGAATGATCTGCAGCACTTCGACGCGTCGACCTTCGACGCCGACGTGCTCCAAGCCAAGGAACCGGTGGTCGTCGACTTCACGGCGGTCTGGTGCCCGCCCTGCCAGATGATGGCCCCGGTCGTCGAGAAGCTCGCCGGAGAGTTCGCGGGCAAGGTCAAGATCGGCAAGCTCGACACGGATGAGAACCAGGAGATCGCGATCCGGTACGGCGTGTCCGGCATCCCGACGCTCGGGCTGTTCGTGGAGGGCAAGCTCGTCGACCGGCTCGTCGGTTTTCCTGGCGGAGCGGCCCCCATTCGCGAGTGGATCGTGAAGGGCGCCAACGTCACGCTGACGAAGAACTAGAGCACCGCGCTTTTGTAACGGCCGGGCGCAATCAATAGGCGGGCGAAGCCGTCCTCGCGTGGCTCCGCCACCAAATGCCCGGCCGTTTTTTTGTGTGGTCCACACCATGTTTGCGGCCAACGCCCTCTGTGACCATGGCAAGGTCGGCGCGCACTGGGGCCCGCTTGCGTGCTGTTTCGGACCTTTCACTCCAAAGGGGGATTGCGCCTTATGTTCCTGGACGGCCTCATACCGAGCCCCAACTGGCTCAACGCCGGCGACACGTCATGGCAGCTCACCGCTGCCACGCTCGTCGGACTGCAGAGCGTGCCCGGGCTGGCGATCCTCTACGCCGGGCTCATGAAAAGGAAGTGGGCCCTCAACTCCGCGCTGATGGTGCTCTACGCGTTCGCGATGACGCTTTTGATCTGGACGCTGTGGAGCTACAACATGAGCTTCGGCAACTCGGCCAAGATCCTCGGCCAGGACATCATCGGCATTCCGTGGCCGGTCAACTTCGCCGGGTCCGAGATCTCACAAGCGACCATTCCGCTGCTCACCAGCAGCGGCGGCCTTCCGCCCTTGCGGTTCCCGCAGTCGGCGATGGTCTATTTCCAGTTCGTCTTCGGCGCGATCACGGTGATCATCCTCGGGGGCGCGCTCCTCGGCCGAATGAACTTCAAGGCCTGGATGCTGTTCGTCCCGCTGTGGATGACTGTCGTCTACCCGGTCGGCGCATTCCTCATCTGGGGTGGCGGCTGGCTGGCGCAGCAGGGAGCCGTCGACTACTCGGGCGGCTACGTGATCCACGTCGCGGCCGGCATCTCCGGCGTCGTCGCGGCAGCGGTCGTCGGACCGCGCTTGCTCAAAGACCGGCAGGAGAACAATCCGAGCAATCTGCTCATGGCCATCGCCGGCGGCGGTTTGCTGTGGCTCGGCTGGAACGGCTTCAACGGGGGCGACCCGTATACCGCCAACCCTGACGCCGCGGCGGCGGTCCTCAATACCAACCTCGCGACCGCGGCGGCTCTGCTCGCATGGTTGCTGCTCGACGTCTTCATGACGGGAAAGAGCAACGTCGCCGGGATGATCAACGGCATGATCGCGGGCCTCGTCGCGATCACACCGGGCGCCGGTTGGGTCAACGGTTTCGGCGCAATCCTCATCGGCGTCGTGGCCGCCGTCATCCCCTGGTTCACGATGCAGTATCTGCCGCGCGTCAGCTTCTTCCAGAAGATCGACGACACGCTGGGCGTCATGCACACGCACCTCTTCCCCGGCGCCATCGGCGGACTCATGGTCGGCCTGATCGCGGACCCGGCGATGATCCAGTACTACGGATCCGGCAGCACACCGGACTTTGCGGTGACCGGCCTCTTCTACGGCAACCCCCACCAGCTGTTCGTCCAGGCCCTGGCGCTCGGCATCATCGTCGTGTACGACGGGGTGGCCACCTTTGCCGTAATCAAGCTGGTCGGCCTGCTGGTTCCGCTACGCATGCCACTGCGCCACCTCGAGGTCGGCGACGAGATGGTCCACGGGGACGTGTCCCTCGACCTCGGCGTGCCCAAGTTCGGAGTCGAGCCTCCATCGCTACCCCTCACCCACTACGACCCCCCAGGCACGGCCGCACCGGCTCCAACCAATTGATTTGCCGTATCAACCGCACAAGAAGGTCCGCCCTCGTTTCGTGCGAAACCACCGTATTTCGGCCCTCGGGCATTGGAGAAGATTGACCCATGACAGCTATTTACATCGCAGGGATCGTCGCGTATTGGGCACTCCTGTTGGTCGTGGTCAAGCGCCGCAGCCCGGGAGAGGCTTAGCCCGCACTACCCCAACGGCCGCCGGTTGGGGTCCGGCGTTCGTTCGCGGTGGCCGTTTGCGCCATCGCTGCGCTTCGTTTCGTAAGCCCGCGAAATCAACGTGTGTTTTGGGAGGGTGTTAATGGCAGTCGTGGAGAAGAAAGCGGTCAGCAAGACGAGCCCGCGCGAGGTCCTGGAGCGCGCGAAGGCCGAGGGCGTCGAGGTGGTCGACGTCCGCTTCGTCGATCTTCCAGGCACCTGGCAGCACTTCAGCCTTCCCCTCGGGGAGCTCGAAGTCGACAGCTTCACCGACGGGCTTGGCTTCGACGGCTCCAGCATCCGCGGCTTCCAGTCGATCGATGAGAGCGACATGCTCCTCATGCCAGACCCGGACTCGGCGACCATCGACCCGGTCCTGTCCCACAAGACGCTGTTCCTGATCTGCGACGTCGTCGACCCGATCTCCCGCGAGCCGTATACGCGCGACGCACGCTTCATCGCGAAGAAGGCGGAGGACTACCTGCGCAAGTCCGGCATAGCCGACGTGAGCTACTGGGGCCCGGAGGCCGAGTTCTACCTTTTCAGCTCGCTGCGGTTCGACCAGAACGCTCACAGCGGTTACTACTTCATTGATTCCGACGAGGGCATCTGGAACTCGGGCAAGAACTCCGAGCCGAACCTCGCGTTCCGCCCGCGGCACAAGGAGGGCTACTTCCCGGTGCCGCCGACCGACAAGCTGCAGGACCTGCGCTCCGAGATCATGCTCAAGCTCATCGACGCGGGCGTGCGCGTCGAGGTCCAGCACCACGAGGTAGGCACCGCCGGCCAGGCCGAGATCGACATGCGGTTCGACTCGCTCACCAAGATGGGCGACAAGATGATGGCCTACAAGTACGTGATCAAGAACATCGCGGCGCAGCACGGTTACGTCGCGACGTTCATGCCCAAGCCGCTGTTCCAGGACAACGGGTCCGGCATGCACGTGCACCAGAGCCTGTGGAAGGACGGCGAGAACCTCTTCGCGGACGCCAAGGGCTACGCGGGACTCAGCCAGACGGCGGTGTACTACATCGGCGGTCTGCTGAAGCACGCGGCCGCGCTGCTTGCGATCTGCGCGCCGACCACCAACTCGTACCGCCGCCTCGTGCCGGGTTACGAGGCGCCGATCAACCTCGTCTACTCGAAGCGCAATCGGTCGGCGTGCGTGCGCATCCCCATGTATTCGACGAACCCAAAGACCAAGCGGGTGGAGTTCCGCTCGCCGGACCCAGCCGCCAACCCGTACCTCGCGTTCTCGGCGTGCTTGATGGCCGGTCTCGACGGCATCAAGAACAAGATCACGCCGCCGGAGCCGGTGGACAAGGACATCTACGAGCTCGAGGGCGAGGAGAAGGCGAAGATCAAGTCGGTGCCGGGCTCGCTCGCCGAGGCGCTCGACGCACTGGAAAGCGACCACGCGTTCCTGCTCGAGGGCGGTGTCTTCACCAAGGACGTGATCGACACCTGGATCGAGTACAAGCGCAAGAAGGAAGTCGATGCGGTGGCACTGCGACCGCACCCGTGGGAGTTCATGCTCTACTCGGACGTCTAGATCTGCCTGCTCCAAAGGGCCTCGGCATACGCCGGGGCCCTTTCTCTTTTCAGCGATAGGCCGGTTTTGCGCAAAAAGCGCCCAAGTGCCCCGGGAATTAGGCCGGCTTTGCGCAAATAAGGTCTTTCGCACTGGTCAAACGAGGTCGGCTTCTAGACTTCGAGACGGTGGCGCCCCTGACCGCCTCGCCGACCCGCATCCCCTAGCCGCACGCCTTGATGTCGAGCAGCCGTGCAAGTGCCCTCCTGGACTCCCCAATCGGCTTGCAACTGCTTGTGCTGATCGCTCGGCAAGAAGCGCGCGGCCTTCATGAGCCCGATATGGCGGAACGGCTTGGTCAGGCGGGTGCGCTTGCGAGTCGCTTCCGCGGAGACTACCCGGAGCACGTGGCATCTCTACGTCGACAGGCACCGGGCCTGGCCGATCAGGCCACTGCCCTTGCATCGCGAATGTCGAGTTGGTGGAACCCGCTCGATCGCGGGGCCCAGGTCTGGATAGGCAAGGACGGCTCTGTTCCCACCGCGGACCGGATCTCGATCGACCTCGAGCGCTTCGGTCTCGAGACCAACAAACCGAAGCGTGCAATGTGGACGAGCACGCGCAGCGGTGGAAACATCTCGCAGTGGCTTTCGCACGGTGAAAGGCAAGGCGCTGCATTCGCGTGGGGACTGCGCGTGTCTTCCGAAGCGCGGGTGGCGGAGATACATGGCCCAGAAGACTGGCGTTCCTTCGCCGTCGCCTATCGCGACGCGACGCCCGGCTACGTTCCCAATGACCGAACGAGCAGCGCCGAGAGAATCGACCCCGACTGGCGGAGGGTTGCGGCTGACTGGGACGGCGTCCACCTTTCGACCGGCGGCTACCTCACCGCCGAAGACGTGCCTGTCAGCCGGGATGGGATGGTCACGGAGCTTCGCGGCTGGGACCTGGAGTCGACCGTATGGCTGCGCTGGGCGTTCAGCTCCGTGGAAAGGCTCGATGTTCACGCCTGATTACCGCGCGCGCATTCGCGAATCGCTGATCGAGAAGGCGCGCCAGGACAAGCGGATCGAGTCCGCCGCCGCGGTCGGCGGCAGCGCCCAGGGCGAGCCCGACCGATGGTCCGACCTCGACCTGACCTTCGGCGTTAGCGATGGCGCGCGCGATGAGGTGCTCGCCGACTGGACCGCGAGCCTTCGGTCCGACTTCGACGCAGTGACGCTGTTCGATCTGCCGTTCATGTCGTCTCTGTATCGCGTCTTCCTC
>DATEHC010000053.1:0-5889 GCA_035279785.1 Candidatus Dormiibacterota bacterium | reverse complement strand
GGGATGGTCGTCGCCGTGGCAAAGGCGCTGGAGGGCGGCAGCCGCGTTTTCATGTGCGCCTCGACCGGCAACACGTCCGCTTCGATGGCCGCCTATGCGGCGCGCACCGGCGCGCGGGCCATCGTCGTCGTCCCTAACGGGGCCGGGCGCGCGCAGGGCGCACAACCAGAGATCGCGATGAACAAGCTGTCGCAGGCCCTGATGTACGGAGCGAAGGTCGTCGCACTCAAGGGCAACTTCGACCATGCGCTCGAAACCGTCCGCGACCTCACCGACCGCTACCCGGTCGCGCTGATGAACTCCGTCAACCCCAATCGCATCCAGGGCCAGAAGACCGCCGCGTTCGAGATCGTGGACGATCTCAGCGACGCTCCCGACTATCTGCTGCTGCCAGTAGGCAATGCGGGCAACATCACCGCCTATTGGAAAGGCTTCCGCGAGTACCAGGCCGCGGGTCGAGTAACTCGATTGCCGCGCATGGTCGGCGCGCAGGCGGACGGCGCGGCCCCGATCGTGACGGGGTCGCCGATCGCGCAGCCGCGGACGGTCGCGTCGGCGATCCGCATCGGCAACCCCGCGTCGTGGGAGGGCGCGACGTCGGCGCGCGACGAGTCGGGCGGAATGATCGCGGCCGTCACCGATACCGAGATCCTCTCGGCGCAGATCCGGCTCGCCGACAGCGAGGGCCTTTTCGCCGAGCCTGCCTCGGCCGCGCCGCTGGCGCTCCTGTTCCGCCTGGTGCGCGAGGGGAAGATCCAGAAGGAGGCGACGGTGGTGGTCGTGCTGACCGGTTCGGGCCTCAAAGACCCCGACGCGGCCCTGAAAAACGTCGAACCGCCCATTGAGCTGGACGGAGACGCGCGCACACTCGCTAAGGTCTTGAAGCTGTGAATTCCGATGCGCATTAAGGTCCCCGGCTCCATCGCCAACCTTGGGCCGGGCTTCGACTGCATGGCCATGGCCATCGATCTCTGGCTCGAGGTGGAAGCCAACGAGGCCGAGCGTCCTGGGTGGGATTACGAAGGCGAGGGCGCCGACTACCTCTACGCCCACGAGAACCCGTTCACGCGCCTGAACATGAAGGGCCGCGTCCGCAGCGAGATCCCGATGGGCGTCGGCCTCGGCAGCAGCGCAGCGGCGCGCCTCGCCGCGTCGGCGCTGAGCAGCCCGTGGGACGTTCGCAGCCACGTCGTCGACGCCGGGGCCGACGAGGGCCATTACGACAACGTGGCCGCGTCGGCGGCGGGCGGAATCCGCATCGTGTCGCAGAAGGTCGACGAGAAGCTGCCGAATCCCGGGTGGGGCATCGCACTGTTCATCGCCAACCAACCGTTGCCGACCGAAAAAGCGCGTTCCGTTCTTCCGACCGAGGTGCCCCTCGCCGACGCGACCTTCAACGCCGCAAGAACTGCGCTGCTCGTGCGCGCGATCTTGTCCAAGCGCCCCGCGCTGCTTGGTGAGGCACTGCGCGATCGTCTGCACCAACCGCAGCGACTGCACCTATATCCGTGGGTCGAAGAGGTGATCCACGTCGCGGAGGCCGCGGGCGCATACGGCGCCGCCATCTGCGGAGCAGGCCCAAGCGTCTTTGCGTTCTGCGCGCCTTCCCAGGCCAACCGCATCGCCAACGCCATGGAGGAGTCGCATCCGCTGCGCGGTCGCGCGCTCGTGACGAAGATCACCGACAAGGGCATGTTCCGAACTCTTTGATCGTCCAGAAGTACGGCGGGACCTCGGTCGGATCCGCCGCGCGCATCAGGCGAGTCAGCGCGCGCATCGCCAACACTGTGAGGAACGGCGCGCAGGTCGTGGTGGTCGTGTCCGCGATGGGCCACACCACCGACCGGCTTATCGCGCTCGCGCAAAGCGTGAATCCCGAGCCGCCGGGGCGTGAGCTCGACATGCTCGTCGCCAACGGAGAGACGATCACCGCGCCGCTGGTCGCCATGTGCCTCCAGGGGATGGGCGTGCCGGCAATCTCCCTGACCGGCGCGCAGGCGGGCGTGCGGACGAGCGAGCATCACTCCCGCGCGCGAATCCGCGACATCAAGCCTGACCGCATCATGGAAGCGCTAAGCAAGCACCAGGTGCCGGTGGTGGCGGGCTTCCAGGGCGTGACGGAGGAGCTCGAGATCACGACCCTCGGCCGCGGCGGATCCGACACGACCGCCGTCGCGCTGGCCGCCGCGCTCCGCGCGGAGTCGTGCGAGATCTACACCGACGTCGACGGCATCTTCACCGCCGACCCGCGGGTCGTGAAGACCGCGCGCAAGCTGCCGTACATCCAGTACGACGAGATGCTCGAGCTTGCCGCCGTCGGTGCGCGTGTCATGCATCCGCGTGCGGTCGAGATCGGTGAGCTGTACAGCGTTCCGATCCACGTGCGTTCGAGCTTCCGCAATGGCGTGGGTACGATGATCGTCGCCGAGGTTCCGATGGAAGATCGCAAACGCGTGCGCGGGGTCGCGCAGGAAACCAACGTCGCAAAGATCACCGTGATCGGCGTGCGCGACCGTCCGGGCGTGGCCGCGACGATCTTCGAGCCACTCGCGAACGCCGGCATCTCGGTCGACGTGATCGTGCAGAACATCGGCCGCTCGGGCCACACCGACCTCACGTTCTCGGTCGCCGAGTCGGACCTCAAAGGAGCGGAGAAGATCGTCAAGGCGGCGGCAAAAGAGGTGGGCGCGACGCGCGTTCAGTCGGCCGGCGGAATCGCCAAGCTCTCGGTGGTGGGCACGGGGATGCTCGGCACCCCGGGCATCGCGGCGCGAATGTTCCGCGCGTTGGCGGAGGCGGGAATCAACATCGAGATGATCAGCACGTCCGAGATCCGCATCACGTGCCTGGTTTCGCGCGACCAGGTGGACAGGGGCGTGCGCATCCTCCACCATGCCTTCGAGCTGGATCAAGAGCTCGCATAGCGCGTGCCGGTAAACGTTGCGATCGTCGGCCCGCAGGGGGCCGGCAAGACAACTCTCTTCAACGCCCTCACCGCCGGTCGCGGGGCGGATGGAGTCGGCATGGTCGACATCCCCGACGAGCGGCTCGACCGGCTGACCGCCGCCGTCAAGCCGCAGAAGAAGACGCCGGCACAGGTCCGCGTCGAGGATTCGCCGCCGGGCAGCCGCGCCCAACGGGTCGCGTTCGCTCGGCAGTCCGATGTGCTCCTGAAGGTCGGGCGTTGCTTCGGTCCGGACCCCGAGCCGGCGGCGGAGCTCGAGGAGTTCGCGCTCGACCTGGTCCTGGCAGACCTCGCCTCGGTCGAGAAGCGGCTCGAGGTGGTGGCCAAGGAGGCGCGCGCGGGGAAGAAGGACGCGCAGGCCGAGACCGACCTGCTGAACCGGGCGAAGGAGCACCTCGACGCTGGCAAGCAGCTCCGCACCCTCGAGATGGAGGCTGACGAGCGGCCGATGCTGCTTGCGATCTTCCCCGTGACGCTAAAGCCCGCGGTCTACGTCGCCAACCTCGCCGAGTCGCTCCTTCCGGATGGTGGCGATCCTGCCCAGAAGGTCGAAAAGCTTGCGGCCACGGAGGGTGCGCCCTCGCTCCACCTATCGGCCCAGCTCGAAGCCGAGCTCGCGGAGCTGGACCCGCACGAGCAAGCCGAGATGCGCGGCGGTTATGGCATCGACGAGAGCGGGCTCGGCCGAATCGCGCGCGCGGTCTGGACCGCCGGTGGCCTGATCACCTACTTCACCGCCGGCGAGCCCGAGGTGCGCGCCTGGCCCTGCGAGAAGGACGCGCCCGCGCCGATCGCCGCGTCGAAGATCCACACGGACTTCGAGAAGCATTTCATCCGCGCCGAGGTGACCTCGGTCGACGAGCTTGTGGCCGCGGGTTCGATGGAAGCGCTGCGCGCGGCGGGCAAGCTGCGGATCGAAGGCCGCGACTACCGTGTCAAAGACGGCGACGTGGTGTTTTTCCGGATCGGCAAGTAGCTACCGGACGCCGTACGCCTCGCGCGTCTGGCGTTGCAGCAAGAAGACAAGAACCGGGATGCCGACCAGGACCAGGGACCACGCGCCGGCGACGATCACGGCGACCACCCAGCCCCACCACTTCCTCCCGCGCAGGCCGTAGAACGCAGCTCCGTGCAGGACGGCGGCCGTCCCCTCGAAGAGGAAGACGGCGAAGAAGTACGCGAACAGGAAAGTCGACGCATTCTGCGCAAGCCCGGTGTTGACAAGGGTCTGGATCAGCTGATCGCGACCGACGGGGGAGGCGGCAAGGGCCGCGGTTTGCGTCAGGTTGACCAGCCAGAAGATGGCGCCCGCCGCAAACAGATAAGGAAGCCATCGGAGGACCGGCCTCGGCGTCGAGATTGGTGGACTGCTTCTCAACTGTTTGGCCGCCCTGCGCGCGTCCGGCGAGATTTGCAGCCAAATCGCTTGACAGCAACAACATTCGGGGTTATAACTTCACCCGGGACACAACATATCGTAGCCCACGTCTCACTCCGTTGAGTCCCACGGCCCAACGACAGGCAGGCGGACCCCTTCCCGAGTCGCACCCCACGACCCAGAACCAGCTCCCCCAGCCGCCTGCCTGTTCTGACCTTGACCGCGTCGACCATCGAGCGCCTCTTAGACTTGCAGATCGATGAGTCGCAAGGGCAAGAAGAGGGCGAAGGCCAGGTACCGCCAGCCGCTGCGGCCGCCGGGGCCGTTGACGCCGACCTCGCCAGCTTCCGGGACGGCCGTGCAGACCGGAACGGTCCAGCGCAGCGTCTCGCAGGCCAGGGTCGGCGGTGACCAGGCGCTCGTCCGCGCGGTCGAGCTCTCGCTCGGCGGCCAGAACCAGATCGTCAAGAGCCGCGGGGGCAGGTTCACCGTACAGTCGACGGACCCCTCCATCCCGCTAGACCGGGTGCCCTACTTCACGAAGGATCTGCTGCGCTTGCTCGTGGTGGGCGTCGCGATGGTGGTGCTCCTCGGAGTCGGCTCGGTTACGGTGCCTCTGATCGTCAAGTAATCGGATAGGCTTCCGGTTCGCCATGTCAGTGCGAACCAGCGAATCCGGACAGCTCGCGACCAAAGAGTCACTCCACCGTCGCAAAGGGAGATCGGTCGACCACAAGCATCCGGTCAACGTCGTCCATCACGAGGAGGCGACGCACGGCGAGCGCCTCGCGGACGCCATTGCCGCCGGCATCGGGTCGTGGCGCTTTCTCATCATCCAGACCGCCGCGGTCCTGTGTTGGGTCACCTTCAACATCGTCGGCCTGGTCAACCACTGGGACCCGTTTCCGTTCATCCTCCTGAACCTCCTTTTCAGCGTCCAGGCCGCATACACCGGCCCGGTGCTGCTGCTGGCCGGCAACCGACAGGCGCAGAAGGACCGCCTGACCCTTGAGCATGCCGCCGAGGAGGCCGACAAGGCGGACAGCCAGAACGTGGAGATCCTCAAGGCGATAGAGTCGATCAGCCAGCTGACCGAGAAGAACACCGAGCTCACGCTGGCGATCCTTCGCCACGTCGAGTCGCTGGTGCAGCAGCACGTAGATGACGTCGAAGCAATGAAGCGGGGGCGAGCGGCCCAACCGTAAACTCACCCCGTGCGGGTCATCCTGTTCACGGGCAAGGGTGGCGTCGGCAAGACCTCAGTGGCCGCCGCGACCGCCGTCCGGTGCGCGGCAGCAGGCTATCGCACCGTCGTCATGAGCACCGACCCTGCGCACTCCCTCGGCGACTCTTTCGACCGCGAGCTGGGCACGGACGGCGTCCGGGTGGCGCCGAACCTCTGGGCGCACGAGGTCTCCTCACTGCACGAGATGCAGCGGCACTGGGCCAGGCTGCATGAGTACGCGGTCGAGGTGTTCTCAACACAGGGACTGGACGAGGTGCTGGCCGACGAGGTCGCGAACCCGCCGGGAATGGATGAGGTCGC
>DATEHC010000052.1:0-38370 GCA_035279785.1 Candidatus Dormiibacterota bacterium | reverse complement strand
CTCGGTCGTCGCGCCAACGGCCGAGGGGTTTTCCTCTCGCTCGTCGAGCGCGCGCTGGTGCGGGAGCAGGCCTTCCTCCATGCCGACCATGAACACGACCGGGAACTCGAGCCCCTTGACCATGTGCAGCGTGATCAGCGTCGCGCCCTCGCCGTTCTCGTCGTAGGCGTCCACGTCCGAGACCAGCGCGACCTCGGCGAGAAAGTCCTCGAGGCCCTGCGCGGGGTCGCGGTCGTCGAACGATTCGGCCAGACCGCGGAGCTCGTTGAGGTTTTCGATCCTGGCTTCGCCCTGCGGCGTCCCGTCGAGGTAATGGCGGCGCAGATCCATGACCTCGATGATCTGGTCGATCAGCTCGGTGGGGCGCAGCACGCCCATCGTCGCGCGCACGGACTCGACCTGCACGCGGAATCCCTGGAGCGGCGCCACGGCAGTCTTGGGGACACCTGGTATGCGCGACGGGTCGGCAAGCAGGGCCATGATGTTCGGCTCAGCTCCGCGGGCCAACGAATTGATCGCCTCGACCGTGACGTTGCCGATCTTCCGCGACGGCACCGAAACTATGCGCCCGAAGCTCAGCGCGTCCTGTGGGTTGAAGCAGAAGCGCAGGTAGGCCACGAGGTCTTTGACCTCACGCCGCTCCCAGAAACGGATGCCGCCGACGAGGCGATACGGAATCCGGCGGCGCGCGAGTACGTCCTCGAAGGCGCGGGATTGCGCATTGGTGCGGTACAGGACCGCGAAGTCCGAGTAGCCGCGCTTCTCGACCTTGCGCAGGCGCTCGATCTCGTCGGCGACGAACTCCGCCTCCTCGACCTCGTTGTAGGCCTGGGTGGCAATGACCTTCTCGCCGCCCGCGCGCTGCGTCCACAGTCGCTTCTCGGCACGCTCAGGGTTGCTGCGGATGACGCTGTAGGCGACGTCGAGGATGGCCTGGCTCGAGCGGTAGTTCTGCTCGAGGTGGACCACATGCGCGTCCGGGTAGTCCTTGCGGAAGTCGAGGATGTTCCGGATGTCGGCGCCACGGAAGCGGTAGATCGACTGGTCGTCATCGCCGACCACCGCGACGTTGCGGTGCTCGGCGGCCAGCAGGTTGACGAGGGTGTACTGCGCACGGTTGGTGTCCTGGTACTCGTCGACTAGGACGTGGCGGAAGCGATCGCGCCATTTGGCCAGCACCTCTTCGTTCGTGCTGTACAGCTCGACCAGCTTCATGATCAGGTCGTCGAAATCGAGGCCGCCGGAACGCCGCAGCACCTCTTCGTACGACTCGTAGACGCGGCGGAGAATCTCGTCGCCGTAGCTCCGGTTCGGGATGTCCTGGGGCCGCTTCAGCTCACTCTTGGCCTGCGAGATGGCGTTGCTCAATGACCCGATCGGGTAGCGCTTGGGGTCGAGGCGAAGCTCGTCCAGGACCCGCTTCAGCGCGGCTCGCGTGTCGTCCTCGTCGAAGATCACGAAGGACGATGTGATCCCAAGCCGGTTTGCCTCGCGGCGAAGGATCCGCACGGCAGTCCAGTGGAAGGTGCCCACCCACATTGTTTGAGCCTGTTCGCCCACCAGCGTCTCGACGCGCGAGCGCATCTCTCGAGCGGCCTTGTTGGTGAAGGTGACGGCCAGAAGGCGGTCCGGCCAGACCTTGTGCGAGGCGATCAGGTAGGCGATCCGCGCCGTCAGGACGCGGGTCTTTCCGCTGCCGGCGCCGGCGAAGATGAGGAGCGGCCCGTCGCCGTGCGTGACGGCTTCCTGCTGAGGCGGATTCAAGTTCGAAAGAAGCGCGTCGATGCGCGCCTGCGCCGATTCAGATACCACGGAAAAACGAGTTTAACGGTGGCTGGAAATGCCCCATTGCAACGTTATGCTCCCCGTGGCTTTGGCTCACGAGATCGATCTAGGCATGCGGGATCGACTGCTTTACGAGGTGGCCCGAGACCTCAGCTCGTCGCTCGACCTCGACGTCGTGCTCGAGAAGGTCATGGACCGCGTCATCACCCTGATGAAGGCCGCCCGCGGCTTTATCGTGCTGGTCGATCCGCTTGACGGGACCCTCTCCGTCCAGATGGCCCGCGGCGAGGCGGACCCGGAGAAGGCCCGCCAGTTCCTCGGCTCGAAGACGGTCATCGAACAGGTCGTGAGGACCGGGCAGGCGGTCGTCTCGACGGATGCCAGCCTCGACGACCGCTTCAAGGGCCAGCAATCGGTCATCCTGCAGAACCTACGATCGATCATCGCCGTGCCCCTGGTCACCAAGGGCAAGGTGATCGGCGCCGTCTACGTCGACAACCCTTTCCGGGCCTCCATCTTCGAGGAGACCGACAAGGAGTTCCTGCAGGCGATGAGCGACCTGGCCGCGATCGCGATCGACAACGCACGTCAGTACGAGCGGTCTGAGTTCCTGCGCCAGCTGTTCGAGGCCCACGTCAACAAGCAGGTCACCGACTACGTGCTCACGCGTTCGGGCAAGACACTCCGCTTCCTGCCCGGGGAGCGCCGCGAGGTGACGATGCTCAACTCCGACATCGCCGGCTTCTCGACGCTCTCCCAGAGCATGGAGGCCGAGCAGCTAGTGGGTTTCCTCAACGAGTACTTCCAGCGCATGATCCGCGTCGTCCTCGAGCACGGCGGGAACATCGACAAGTTCCAGGGCGACGGCATGCTGGTCGTCTTCGGCGCCCCGAACCCGATGCACGACCACGCCGAGCGCGCGCTTCAGGCGGCGTTGGCCATGGTCGAGGAGATCGAGGACTTCAACCGCAAGCAGATGCGCGACGGCAAGCCGACGATCGCGGTCGGCATGGGGCTAGACACCGGTGAGGTCGTCGCCGGACACGTCGGCTCGGACGACCGGATGGAGTTCACCCTCATCGGCGTCCCGGTCAACAACAGCGCTTATCTATCGAAGGTTCGTCCGGCACGTGTCCTGATGTCAGAGACGACGAAGGCGAGGCTGCCGAACGGCGTCCGGGTGACCGACTACCAGCCGATGCTGCTCAAGGGAGCGCGCGATCCGCAGCCGATCTTCGAGCTCTTTGTCGAGATCTCTGCCTGAGGTTCTAGCGGGCTAGCCCTGGCAGACCCACTGGCTGGGCCCATCGCGCTGGTACAGCCAGGCGGCGGCGAGGGCGTTGTACTTCGGATCGAACGGCGACTGGGCGGCGTACGGGGTGAAAGCCCATGTGCTGGGCAGGAACTGGAACAGGCCGGAAGCGCCACTGGACGTGTTTACCGAGTTCGGGTGGTAGCGCGACTCGCAGTACGCCACGTTCATGGCCCACTGCACGGCGGCCGGTCCAAGCGGGCTGAAGGCGTTCACGATGTCCTGGGCGATGTCAGGCGGTGGCCCTGGGTGGTTGCTCCGGGCGGCGATGGCGGCGGCCTGCGCCTGGGCGGCGGCCGCGGCCTCCTGCTTGGCCTCGTAATCCGCGAGCCCCTGCTTCAGCTCCTGTGACCACGATTGAACCTGGGCCATCTGCGCGGCCTGGACACGAGCGGTGCGGCTCTGCTGCACGACCGAGCTGCGGTCGAACGCCGTGAGCTGCGTGACCGCCGTGGCGACCGAGTGCTGTTCCGGCGGGCTCAGCCGCGGCATCACAACGACCACCAGGATCACGACCCACACGAGCACTGCGCGAAGCAGTGGCAACAACCCCGTTCTTTCGCTCCTTTCCTTGGACTCGCCCTACCCCTGGGGCGGTGTCAGGCCTGAGCTAGGAGCGACGGCGTGGAGGAGACGCGCTCAGGTTTTGACGGGAAAGGTGCACCTTACCACAGGGTCGGCAACTTTCCGTTGCCGTACGCCCCGGTACCACTTCTCGGAAAGTCCGGGCTACGCGGGGGCTGCCTCGGCCACCTCCGAGCTCACCCGGTATGCGCGAACCGGTCCGCGGAATCCCTTCAGCTCGAGGTCGACCGGGGTGGCGGCTATCTGCTGAGTGTCCAGCCACTGCTTCGAGCGGCGGTATACCTCGTCCGAGAGCAAAACCTCTCCAGCCCCAGCCTTCGTCTGCAGACGGGAGGCAAGATTCGTCACCTCGCCGAGCACGCTGAGGTTGGACGATTCGGCCAGGTTGCCCACCACCGCCGGCCCCACGGCGACGCCCGCACCGACCGGAACACCCGCGAGACCTGCCTTGTCGATGATCGCGAGCGCCGTGCGGAGCGCCTGAGCGGCGTGATCGACGCTCTGCCCGTCGACGTTGAAGGTCGCCATGATCGCGTCCCCGGCGAACTTGTCGACCACGCCGCGCCGGCGTTCGACCTCCTGCTTCGCCCAGCGCTGGAGCGCGGCCATGCGGTCGACGAGCTCCCCCGGGGCCGACTCACCTGCAAGCTGCGTGTAGCCGCGAACGTCCGCGAACAAAATCGAGACCATGCGCTCCCCCGTCGGGACTCGGGGTGCCACGCCGGCGTCGGATTCAGGACCTGCGCCTTCGGGGCGCAGGCCGAGGTCGACCGCCGTGTCGTGTGCGAGCTTCGCGGCGAGCAGCGCTCCGTGCGCCTGCGCCTCGCCGGCGATCTTGGCGAGCAGCTCCCGGGCTCGGTCAACGTCGCCGCCGTTGAACTCGGCCCTCGCGAGTGACCGGCCGGCATGCCAGCTGTCGAGCAGCAACCCACCCTCCGTGAGCTCCTCAATCGCGCGACCCAGCAGCGCGACCGCATCGTCCGTGCGCCCCTCGAGCAACGCGAGCCTGCCCTCGACCGCGGCGAGCCTGGGTGACGAGCGGGCCTCGTCCCTTACCGGCAGTGCATCGATGAACTCGCGCAGCCAGCGGGGGTCGTCCGCAACCTCGGCCACCGCGTCGGCAGGTCCCACCAGGTAGGCGGCTGCGGGCGGAAACGTCCTCGCCTCCGCCACCGCGGCGACCGCATCGCCCTGCGCCAGGCGCACTCTTATGCGCGCGTCCGTGTCGTAAATGGCGTCCTGCGTGTCCACACGTGTGGACAGGGTGGGAAGCAGCGCCGCGGCTTCGTCCGCCTGCAGGTTCTCGGCGAGGCTGTGGGCGAGGAGCGTGAGGCTTCGCCAGATCATCTTCTGGTGACCGACGTCCCTCGATCGCTGGAGGGAGTTGCGGGCGTGGTCGATCGCGTCGTGCACCTGGCCTCGGTGTAGAGCGATGAGCGAGCGGATGTACTCCGGCCACGGGGCGTCATTGCCGGCCCAACCGCTTCCGATTCGCTCCGTCCAGGTCGCCACCCAGTCTCCGAGGCCGAGATTGATGGACTCCCAGCATGCGTTGTAGATGGCATTGCCGATCTGAAATCGATATCCGCGCGAGAGTGATTGGGCCCAGCTTTCTTCGATGTCCTTGAATCCGGCGGAGATCTGTCCCCGCGACATCTTCGCCGAGCCGAGGAAGTTCAGCGACCACGTCCTGACTCGATCGGCCCCCGCCGCCTCCGCGATCTCGACCGCGCGCTGCGTCTGCTCGAGACCTTCGTCGAAGTCGCCGTTCCACGACGCGAGGCTGCCCAGGCGCATGAGAGCCAGGGCCAGCCCCTCGCTCGGACCCCGAGGTTCGAGCGCCGCGCGGACCCGCTCGAACTGCTCCCGCGCGAGGTCGCTCCGCTGCAGCTCCCAGAAGCAGCGACCGAGCAGCAGCCTGTTGGCCGCCACCTCGACCTCCAGCCCCGCCGCCTCGAGATCGGGGATTCCGTGCTCGAGCAGCCGCTTGGCGTTGGCCGATTCGGTGTTGTCCCAGTAGCACTGGCCGGCGCGGCACAGGATGCGTGCCCTCTCCACCCGGTCGCGAACATGCGGCGCCGCCCGCTCGAGTAGCTCGGCCGCGTCGCGGTAGGCATAGCGTTCGGAAGCTTCGTCGGCGGCTGCGACGCACATCGCCACCGCCTCGTCGTGGCGGCCGGCGAGAAGCAGGTTGTTGGCGACGTCGACGGCGCTGTGCCCGGACTCGGCCGCGAGGACGTCGGCCACCCGCCCGTGAAGCTGCTGGCGTCGGGGGACGACAAGGTCTTCGTAGATCGCCTCGCGCGTCAGGGCGTGGCGGAAGCGATAGAGACCGGACAGCCTGTCTTCCAGCTCGACGAGCTGGGCGGTGACGCTGGCCTCGAGCGCCACCAGCGCGACGCTCTCGTCCACCGATGCCACCTTGGCCAGCGAGGCGATGTCGAACGAGCGCCCCATCACCGAGGCCGCGGCCAGCACGGGCACGTGGTCGCTGCTCAACCGCTCGAGGCGCTGCAGGATCGTGTCGCGCACGGTCGGCGGGATGCGAAACTCGGCCAGCGGCTTGCGGTCCCATCCCGTTTCGGTGCGGAAGATCTCGCCGCGGTCAAGGGCGTCGCGCAGCATCTCTTCGAGGACGAACGGATTGCCCTCGCTGCGCTCGCTGAGAAAGTCGCGGAACTCGTCACTGATCTGACGCTCGTCGAAGATCGCGCATACCATGGCGCCGAGCTGCGCCGGTCCGAGTGCGTGGAGGTCGACCATCTCGACCTGCCCGCCGCGACGCCAGCCCTGGATCGTCGGTAGGAGCGCGTGCTTCCGATGCATCTCGTCGGTCCGGTACGTGGCGGCGATGAGCACATTGGTCGAGCGAAGCCGGCGGGTCGCGTAATCGAGCAGCTCGCGGGTCGCCGGGTCGGCCCACTGCAGGTCTTCGAGGATGAGGAGAAGCGCCCGCTGCCTTGCAGCGTCCGCGAGCAACATCAGCATCGACTCGAACAGGCGCATCTTGGCCTGGGCCGGGTCACCGGATGCCGCCGCCGGCCGTCCCAGCTGCGGGAATAGCTGCGCCAGCTCGTCGGCAGCGGTACCGAGCCGGTCGCGCAGCGGAGCGATCCGCGCGGTGGCCAGGTAGTTGCCGATGGCCTCGAGAAACGGCAGGTAAGGGAGCGACAGCTCCGCCTCGCTGCATCCGCCGGCGATCACCACCGCGCCAAGGCGCCGGGCGGTCGCGGCGAGCGAGTTGACCAGGCGCGTCTTGCCCATCCCCGCCTCGCCACCGACGATGACGACGCCGCCATCGCCGCGCAGCGCCGAGAGCAGCGCATCCTCGAGCGTGGAGAGCTCGGCCTCGCGGCCGATCATGGTCGGTGAAAGCACCCGCGACAGAGCCATCAGAACAGGTGCGTCAACTGTTTCCGGAGCAGCTTTCGTCCATTGGGCTCGACGTACGGCGGCATCATCTCGGACACGCGCTGAAAGGCGAGCTCCGTCAAGGCGGCGGGATCGGCGCCCTGCGTCGGCAGGGCCGCGCCGATGATCACCCTGATCCGCTTGCGCAACCAGAGGTCCTTGGTGCCCGAGAGCGCCACCGGAACCACCGGCACGCCCGCCTTGATCGCGAAGTGGGCGAACCCCTTGTGAAACGGCAGAAGCTCGCCTTCTTTCGGCCCGTAATTCGCCTCCGGAAATATGGCCACGGCGCCGCCCAGCGCGAGGGCGCGGTCGACGTGCTTGAACAGGACGTGGTCACCGTGCCGCTCGCGCACCACCGGCACATATCCGCCGGTCGCCCGCACGATCCACCACTGCAGCTTGCGTGTCACCAGGAGCGTCGGGTCGGCCAGGAAGTGGAGCCGCGGCTCGACCGGAAAGAGGTAGAGGAGCGTGAACTCGTCGAGCCAGTTGAGGTGGTTGGCGATGACGACGTAGTTGCCCTCGCGTGGGATGTTTTGGCGTCCGGTCACGTCGAAGCGAAAGCAGAGGCGGAGGAGCGGGATCCCGATCAGACGGACGACGCGGTACGGAATGTTGGCTCGCGGGCCCACCGGGAGGAGATCGGCGGCGGGAAGAGTCTCGCTCGCGGTCGCCATTCTGGCCGAGTCTAGTCGGCCCGCGGGGGATGCGGGAGCCGCTGTGGTGCGGCCCCCGCTTCGATGTCAGCTAGTCCAGTAGTCGAACTCGATCCGAGCCTTCTCGCGACCACTCCCATCGGACTGCTTGGGCGGCTTCTCGGAGCTGACCGTCTTGGTCGAGCCATCCGACTTGTGCTTGTGCGGGTTCCGCTCCGCCTTGTCATGGTTGTCCGGCTTGTCTCGGCCGTCATCGTGGTCTCCGGTACCGTCGCCGGTCGAACCGCCACCGCCGGTCGAACCGCCCGTGCCGCCGCCGGTCCCACCACCGGTTGGTGTGGGCGTAGGCGTGGGTTTGGGGGTGGGCGTAGGCGTGGGTGTGGCGGTCGACAGCGTTGCCGACACGTTGAGCTGGAAGAAAGACGTCTGAGTCATTGTGGCCGGCGACGTAGTGGTTGCCGCTTTGACCCAGGCGTAGGTGTCCCCGGCGTTGGCGGTGGATTGGCCGCAGCTCACGCTGCCGCCAATTCGTAGACCCAGCAGGTCACCCTGCAGTGTGGTGATCGGCGTGGCGAGGGTGAAGCTGTTGGCCGCGGTGCCGGTCAGGGACACAAGCGGGCTGCTGCCCACGAGGGCAAACTGGGTGCCGCTCGGGCGCCAGACCTCGAGGCCGACCGGGCCGGTTCCCACCGCCCCAGGCATGATGCTCCATGCGGTTATCTGCCCGCCGCCGGCGGGCACAGCGTAGGCGGCGCCGGTGGAGCTGACCTGGACCGTGTCGTACCCAGCCGCGCATGGCTGCGGGCTTGTCTGAAGCGAACCGAGCGTGGTGTCGGCCTGCCCTGCCGTCGGAACTAACAACGTAGCGATGATTGCAACCACACCTGTGATCCCGGCTCGGGCAAGCATCGGGATTCTGAACCTCCGAGGCGCGTTCATGGCCTGACTCCTCGGGGTGCCGCAAATGTAAAGGACAAGTGAACGCGGGACCCCTGCTAGACCAATCGCAAAAGGGCCCCTAACCTTGCTGTTTTGTGAGTTCGCTCTCTACTCGTATCGGAGCGCGGCGACCGGGTCGAGGCGGCTGGCGCGAAGCGCCGGAAAAAGGCCGCTGAGGGCGCTGAACGCCGAGGCCAGGATGAGCGCACCGACGACCAGCCACCAGGTCACGTTGAAGACGGACAGGTCGAGGGGGATGCCCTGCGCCTGGGCGATGTTGTTCACCACAATGTTGCCGACGACGCTGACCAGTCCGGCGATCACGAGGCCGACCGAGCCTCCGATCAGCCCGATCATCGCCGCCTCGGACATGAACATGCCGCGGACGTCCGCCGAACGCGCTCCCAGCGCCTTCATGATCCCGATCTCGCGCGTCCGCTCGAGCACGGCGGTGTACATCGTGTTCGCGATCCCAAGGCAAGCGACGATCAACGCGATCGCGGCGAGGCCGGACAGGCCGATCTCGAGAACGGTGACGAACTGGCCGAATCCCTTGAGGAGGTCGCTCGTGGTCGTCGCCTGGTACCCGAGGTTCTTGACCTCTTTCGCCACAGTGTCGACGGTGCCGGCTCCGTCACTCACGAGCGTGATCCCCTGGAACTCATCAGCGGTCCAATCGTTGGCCGCGGCCATCTTTTCCCAGTAAGAGGTGGTCGTCTGATAGGGCGCGCCTATGAAGTAGGCGCCGCCGCTCCCGAAGGTCGCTCCGCTGGAAAGGATCCCCACGATCGTCAGCTCTAGCGGTATTCCTGTTGTCGCGACCTTTTGACCGGAGCCCGGGATGAAGATCCCCGGATACTGGCCGGTGAAGGTCGCCTTCTGACCCAACGCCCGGGACGCCGGACTAAAGCCCAGCTTGGACGCAGTGTCGCCCGTGACGTCGAGCTCATTCGCCGTGTCCGAGGACGGAAATCTGCCCGCGGCGAGGAACTTCTCGAGCGCCTTCGGGGTCTCGTTGAGGGGCGCGCCTGACGTGAGGTACACGTTGGTCAGCTCGGTGCCGCCGCCCGACAACGTACCCTCCATGTCGACGCTTCCATAGGCGTCCTTGACGTTGGGCAGGGCCGCCAGCCGCGACAGCGCTTCACGGTTGAGCGGCTTGAGCTTCGATGGGTCGGCCAGGCCGAAGCTGCTGTTCCCAACCGAGACCTGGTCGACCTGGCCGGTGATGGCGAACGCGTTGGTCAGCGAGTCCTGTACTCCGGTCGCAAACGAAACGATGATGGCCATGGCCGCGATGCCGATGGCCACGCCCGCGGAGCTGAGCGTCGTCCGAAGCTTCCGCCGCGCCACGCTCCGTCCGCCCATTCGCGCGGTGTCGAGCCACGACAAACGCTTTAGCTGCGACTGGGCCGCGTGCCTGCCCTCGACAGCCTTCGACGTGCCGGCGTCCTCCACGATGTTGCCGTTGCGCATTCGCACGATGCGGTCGGCGACTGCGGCGACATCGGGGTCATGCGTGACCATGACGACGGTCGCGCCGAGGGTGTGCATCTCCTTGATGAGGCCAAGGACGCCCTGGCCCGCCTCCTCGTCGAGGTTGCCGGTCGGCTCGTCGGCGAGGATGAGGCCGGGCCGGTTGGCAAGCGCGCGCGCCACCGAGACGCGCTGCTGCTCGCCACCCGAGAGTCTGGTCGGCCGGAAGTTGATCCGGTCTTTCAGGCCCACTTTCTCGAGCAGCCGCCGGCTGCGCTCGCGCCGCTGTGAAGTCGGGATGCCGCCGAGGCTCATCGGCAGCGCGACGTTGTCGAGGGCCGTCAGCGTCGAGATGAGGTTGAAGCTCTGGAAGATGGTCCCGACGTGCTGCAGCCGGTAGTCGGCGAGCTGCCTGTCGCGCATCTGGTTCAGCTCGCGCCCGCCCGCGACGATCTTGCCTTGCGTCGGCCGGTCGAGGCCACCGACGAGTGACAGCAACGTCGACTTGCCGCAGCCGGAGGGACCCATGACAGCGATGAATTCGCCGGGTGCGACCTTCAGCGATATTCCTCTGAGGGCAGTGACCGCGACCTCGCCCATCCGGTGGACGCGGACGACGTTCTCCATCTCGATGCCGACAGGCTCACCCAGGAGATCGACCGCGTCTGAGGGCGCGGGGTCAGGTTGGGGTTGCGGTTCGTCCGTGAGTGCCATGGAGGGAGACCGAGAAGTCTACTTGCGCTGGGTACGGCTCAAGATCGAGCCTTTCCACCACCGCACGCCCACGAAACCAGTCGCCCCAAGAGCGATCGCGGCGATGGCAATCAGCAGGACGACTGCGAGATTTCTCGGCGAAGTGCGGCCTATCCGACTCACGGCCGACAGGCCGGCGACGCCCGCGAGCGGCAGGGGTGAGTTGTCGGGGCCGGCCGACGGAGAAGGCCGATCTGAAACAACCGACTGACCGGCCGCAGCCGCGGCGGGCGCGGCCACGGTTGGTGAAGATGCCGACGGCGTCGCGCCGGACGCGGTGCGCCCGGGAATGGGCTGCGTCGTGTACAGGTGCACAAATGAATCGGCATAAACCGTGTCGCCCATGTAGACGACCTGGATGCCGTCCGCCGCGGTGGCATTTGGGCTCGTCAATTGAACGGTTGCCGTTCCGCCGGGGCCGAGGATCAGGAGCGGGCGAATGAAGTAGTTACCGATCGTGATGCTTACGTTGCCGGTCGGCGCCGGCAGGCCAGGCTGACCGATCACGTCGACCTGCCACGTCGTCGGCGTGTTCGGGACCAAGGGCGCGGGATTCGTATAGAGGCGGATGCCGCCTACTGGGTGTGATGCGCTGACCGTCAGGACCCGGTTATTGAACGGCGCGCTAGCCGGCGCGTAGGTCGCCGAGCCTTGGAACTCGCAGCTCGGCGAGTAGTTGCCAGGCACTGTCGGGGCGGACACCGTGAACTGATGGTTTGAGTCCAGCTGCTGAACTGAGGAAGTGAGGTTCTCTGGACCGGCGAAGTGGGCCGTGAACGCTCCGCTGCCCACGCCGTCGACTCCAATTGTGATCGGTGCTCCGGGGGCGTAGGTGTAGTTGCCGCCACCATTGCATGTCAAAGTTGGCGTCGCCTGCGAGACTGTCAGCGTCACGGGCGCGCTCGTCAGCAGGCCGTAGTTCGGGCTCTGATACTTCGCGACCACGTCGTAGGTGCCGGCGGTCAGTGAAAACGGTGGCAGCCCGCCGAAGTAAAGGTTGTACGGCGGCGAGAGAGTGTTGAGGCCGCCGGCCTCGTTCATCGATCCGATCGATATGTAGAAGTTGGCGGGGTTCAGCGAGGGATCGCCGGCAGGTGGAACGAGCGAGGCGCGAAAGCTCGGTGTGGATTGGTCAGTCGTAATCGCACTCGCGCTTTCGGTGACCGTCAGCTGGTAAGACGGTATGGCCGCTTCGGCATGTAGAGGCGCAGTGACGAGATTCAGTCCCGCGGCGACGGCCGCGGCGAAGATCATGACGATGAAGCGCATTGAAACCCCCGCTGAGTGATGTGGGCGGCTTGCACCGCAGCTTCAGACCTTAGTCACGACTGCCGACGGCGGCCCACCGATTCAGCGAATCTAAGTAAACCGTCGCAAATCGCGTTGCATGTCTGTCTGGATGGTGCCGGCGCAGGGATTCGAAGCCTGGACCCTCGATCTAAAAGTTGCGATTCGCGGCGTCCGCACTCCAGGCGTCAGGGATCGCGATGTCGGCGGGCGGATTTATCGGCACGTTGTGCCCTTGGGCGGCAATCGCGGCTCTGTAGTCACTACCGAGGTCGATCGATTGCAGGGTCCAGGCTCCGGTCAACACGTCGCTGCCGCCCATGACGTCGACCGTGGCCAGGTCCCCGCCAATGCCGGAGCCGATCGCCTTGAGGAGCGCCTCCTTGCGGGTCCAGATCTCGAAGCAAGACAGCATGCGGGCCCGTCCGGTCTGCCGCGCCACTGCTGCGCGCTCGCCGGTGGAGAAGTACGTCCGCGCGAGCTGGTCCCAGTCGAAGCCCGTGTCGATGCGTTCGACGTCGATGCCAACCTCGCGCCCGCGAGCGAGGGCGACCAGCAGCACATCGCCCGAGTGACTGAGGTTGAAGCGAAGGTCGTTGTCGGATCCACACCCGACCAGCCGCGGCTTGCCCGCGGGTCCAGGCGCGAATTCCAGATCTTCAGGAGCGACTCCGAGACGCCGCGACAGGAGGAGCCTCAGGTAACCGTGCGCGGCGGTGAACCTCCGCGCGTCGGAGCCTTTCCAGAAACGGCCGGCTGTCTCCTGCTCTTCAGTCGAGAGCAACAGGGCGAGCTGCTCGTGGATTCGCGCGGGAGGATCCAGGTCAGCGCGCCAGACTTCGACGGCTTCGGCGGCGGTCACATCCGAAACGTGATTGGAAGCGCAGTCAGGCCGCGCAGTCCAAGATTGGCCCTCCAGGACAGGGGTCCGGGCTTCAGCCGCACGTCGTGGAGCCTCCCCAGCATCGTGGAGAAGGCGATCTCGCCTTCAATCCGTGCCAGTGGTGCGCCGAAGCAAAAGTGCGATGCCCAGCCGAAGGCGAGGTGCCGGTTGTCCTCGCGGGTGAGGTCGAGCCGGTCGGGATCGGGGAACCGCTCAGGGTCGCGGTTTGCCGCTCCCATCACCGCAATGACGGCCTGCTTCTCGCGGATCACGTTCCCGTCGATCTCGGTGTCTTCCGGCGCAAGCCGCGCCGTCTGCTGGCTCGGCGCCTCGTATCGCAGCAGCTCCTCGACCGCGGGGTTGATGATGGACGGCTCTGTGCGCAGCCTTTCCATCTCGCCTGGGTTGCGCAGCAGCGCGAGCAGTCCGTTGCCGATCAGGTTGGTGGTGGTCTCCTGTCCGCCCACCATCGTCACGATCGTGTTGGCGATCACCTCTTCCTCGGTGAAACGGTCGCCGTTGACCTCGGCCGTGGCCAGGGCGTGGATCAGTCCTTCGCCGTCGCCATCCGCCTGCCGCCGGGCCGCGTCGCGGAAGTAGGCAGTCATCTCTTCGAGGCTCCGCGCGACTTTTGCCGCGTGGTCGGGATTGTGCTGGAAGTTGCCGAGCACCTCGGCGAAGTCCTGCGACCAGGCCTTGAGCTTCAGGTGGTCCGACGGAGGTACTCCGAGCATCTCCGCCGTGACAATCGCCGGGAGCGGGTTGGCCAATTGCTCCATGACCTCCATCTCCCCGGACGCTGCAACCTCGTCGATGAGACTGTCGGTGATGTCCTGGATGTGACCGCGCAGACGTTCGACGGTGCGCGGCGTGAAGACTGAAGCGGCGAGGCGCCTGATCCGCATGTGCTCCGGGGGATCGAGGAACAGCATCTGCATGACCATCACGCGGGCGATCGGGGTGAGCATCTCCATGCCCATCGCCTGCAACTTCTCCGGCGTCGGCGTGCGGTCGGCGGAGAAGCGGTGGAGGACATGCACGACGTCCCTGTACCGGGTGACCACCCAGGCGTGCAGGTAAGGGTCCCAGTGGACCGGACGCTCTTCGCGCAATCGCCGGTACAGCGGATATGGGTCGGCGAGGACCTCAGGGTCGAGGAGTTGCACCAGGCTTGGCGGTGCGTTCGATTTTGTCTTCACGTTCAGAGAATCTGGGTCAAGACCTCGACAGCTCCCCCCTGCGGACTCTCGTTGTCGAGGTCGGCCAGGATGAGATCCTCGACCTCCGACGCCATCTCAGCCACCGTCGGGTGGTCGAAGAGCGACTTCAACGTCAGCTGAACTCCAAAGCGGTCGCGGATGCGAGCGATCAGCTGGGCGCCGAGCAGGGAGTGGCCACCGAGCACGAAGAAGTTCTCCCGGCGGCCCACGGTGGGACGACCGAGCAGGGTGGCGATCATGTTTTCGAGCACTGCCTCGAGCTCGTTCGCGGGCCCGTCCAAGGCCTCGTCGATTGGACCCGCGGCCTCCTCGGGAGTGGGCAGCGCGGCGCGATCGACCTTGCCGTTGGCGGTCGAGGGCAGCTGGTCGAGCATCACGAGCGCCGCCGGAACCATGTACCCGGGAAGTCGGGCCGCGAGGTGCTCGCGGAGCGTCTCCTCCGAGACCGAGCGCGAAGTCACCACGTAGGCGACGAGGCGTTTGTCACCATTCGGCCCTTCGCGGGCGACGGCCACCGACGAGACCACGTCCGGATGCGTTTCGAGAGCTACCGAGATCTCGCCGAGCTCGATGCGATAGCCGCGAATCTTCGCCTGGTCGTCGGCACGTCCGACGAAGTCGAACTCGCCAGTCGGACGCTGCCGGACGCGGTCGCCGGTTCGGTACAGGCGCGCAGGATGCGGGGATTGGGGCACGGACGGATTCGCCACGAACGGATTCGGAAGGAAGCGCTCGGCGGTGAGTGCCGGCTGGTTCAGGTAGCCGCGGGCCAGCAAGTCGCCACCGATGAGCAGCTCGCCGACCTCGCCGACATCGACCAGGCGCAGGTCACCATCGACCACGTATGTCGCGACGTTGCTGACCGGGCACCCGATGGTCGGCGCTGCGGCGCCGCTCGAGTGCCGCGGCACGACGCCTGAGGTCGACACGACGGTGCCCTCCGTGGGACCGTAGTTGTTCACCAGCTCGAACGGCAGGTCTGGGGAAGGATGGCGGTGGAGGGCGTCACCCCCGGTGAGCATCACCCGCAACGCGCCGTCCTTCGGCCAGGGCAGCATCAAGGCGGCCGCCGCCAGAGGCGTGGGTAGGAAGGTGATGGTGATTCTCTGTGCGACTAGCCAGTCCCGCATCGCGGCAGCGTCCGCCCGACACTCCTCGGGCGCGATGACGACGGACGCGCCGGCGGTGAGGTGCGGCCAGAGCTCCCACACAGTGGCGTCGAAAGCGGGGCTGGCGACCTGGGTGGCGCGGTCGTTGGGCGTGATCGAGAAGGCGCGGCGGTGCCAGTAGACGAGGTTGAGGAGGCTGCCGTGCTCGATCATCACGCCCTTGGGTCGGCCGCTTGAACCGGAGGTGTAGATGACGTATGCGAGGTCGTGCGGTCCCGCGGGGGGACCTACCGCGACGTCTGCCGCCGGGTCAAGGGACCCCGAGTCAAAGGGATCATCGGCGAGGATGACCTCGAGCCCGCGACGGGTGAAGAGTCCGGCATGCTGCGCCGTCGTCACCACGACCCGTGCCTGCGAGTCCTCGAGCATGTAGGCCAGGCGGTCAGCCGGATAGGCGGGGTCCATCGCGACGTAGGCGCCGCCCGACTTGAGGATGCCGAGGGCACCGGCAACGAGCGCCGCCGACCGGTCTACGCACAGGCCGGCCAGGACGTTTCGCTCGACGCCTGATCTGCGCAGGCGTCTCGCCAGCGCGTTCCCCCAAGCATCCAGCTCGGCATAGGTCAGACTTCGGTCAGCGCCGACGACCGCGATCGAATCGGGCTGCATCGCGGCGCGGTCCGCGACCAGCTCGGACACCAGGCGGTCGACTGGATAGGGCTGGCGCGCCCGCGCCTGGACCGCGGCCCGCTGGGCGGACAACCCGTTTTCCTCCTTGAGGTCTGATTCGGAGCCGCCGGCTCCGGCGTCAAAAAAGTTAGGCCGTGGCCGCGGGCTCTTCAATGGGCCACATCGGGATCTCGCGCGGGACTGCGCAGATCGGCGGGCGGGACAGAGGCCGGTCGCGCCTGAGCCGGCCTGACCCAGCGCGCTCCCAGGCCGCCCATTGGAGAACGTTCCGAACGTGCTTAGGGTGTGCTCGGTGGCTCAGGCCCTCAGCCAATCGAAGCGCGCCCTACTCGAGCAGCGGATCCGGGGCACCGTCCCGCTGCCCCGACCGGCCGCGCCGGCGGTCACCCGGCGCACAGGCGGGCGTCCGGCCCGACTGTCCCTGGCGCAGGAGCAACTCTGGTACTTCAGCCAGCTCGTCCCGGAAAACCCCGTTTACAACGAGGCGGCCAGCATCCGGAAGGACGGCGATTGTGACCTCGACAGCCTGCGGTGGGCCTTCAACGAGATCGTCCGCAGGCACGAGATCTGGCGAACCCGATTCGAGATCCGGGACGGCGTCCCGGTGCAGGAGGTGTTCGATGCCCCACGCTTCGAGCTTCCCCTGACCGACCTCAGCGGCCTACCGCCCGAAGCCCGTGAGGATGCCGCGACGCGGCTCGTCGCGGAGGCCGCTCGGCAGCCCTATCGATTGGCCGACGGTGCACTGATCCGCCCCATCCTGCTGCGGTTCGCGCCCGACCACCACCGCCTGTACCTGGCAATGCACCACATGATCTTCGACGGGGTCTCGCTCTACCGCATCGTGCTGCCCGAGCTCATCGCCCTCTATGACGCTGCCCGCGAGAAGCGGCCGAGCCGACTTCCGGAGTCGTCGCTTCAGTACGCCGACTACGCCGAATGGGAGCAGGGACAGGTGGGCACCGCCGAGATGAGACGTCGACTCGGCTACTGGCGCGCCCGACTGGACGGCGCGCCGCGGCTCGAGCTCCCGCTCGACGAGCCCCGCCCGCCGCGCCAGCGCTTCCGCGGCGCGATGGAGCAGACGCAGATTTCCGCCGACCTCGTGCGGTCGCTTCGCACGCTGGCACGCCAGGAAGGTTGCACCCTCTTTCAGCTGATCGCTGCGGCTTTTGCGGTGCTGTTGCAGCGTTACAGCGGACAGGAGGACGTCGTGTTCGGAACCATGGCGGACCTTCGCATGCAGCCCGAGATCGAGCACATGGTCGGCTACTGCCTGACGCCGGTCGCGCTCCGCCTCGACCTCTCCGGCGACCCAACTTTCACGGAGGTCCTTCGACGGGCGCGGGAAGAGGTCCTCGGCGCGCTCGCGAACCTGGTCCCGTTCGAGCGCGTGGTGCGCGAGGTGCAGCCGCAGCGCGACCCGAGCATGAACCCGATCTACCAGGCGATGGTGGTAATGGAGCCTCCCGTCGTCTCGCCCGACTCCTCGTGGACGCTCCACCAGATGGACGTTGCGATCGGCAACGCGGTTGGACACGCCAAGCTTGACCTGCACCTCGAGCTCGACGAACGGCCCGACGGACATCTTGCCGGGCGCCTCATTTACAACCGCGACGTGTTCCAGGCAGCGACCGCACGCCGCCTCGCGGGCCACTTCGACCGGCTGCTCAAGGAGATCGCAGCCAACCCCAATCGTCGGGCCGCCGACGTTCCGTTGCTGAGCGAGCGCGAAATCCACGAGCAGGTCGCCGAGTGGAACAGCACCGAGGCTCCGTATCCGGGCGACCGCCCGCTGCACGAGCTCATTCAGGCGCAGGCCGATCGGACACCGGACGCAATCGCCGCCCGGTGCGGCGAGGTGTGGATGACGTACCGAGAGCTGGACCGGCGGGCGAACCGCCTGGCCCGCAGCCTCCGCGCCGCCGGCGTACGTCGTGGCGACCTGGTCGCGATCTGCGTATCCAGGTCGCTCGAGATGTTGGTCGGGATGCTCGGCATCCTCAAAGCGGGCGCGGCCTACGTCCCGCTAGACCCGAACTACCCGGCCGACCGCCTGAGGTTCATGGTTGAAGACTCCGGCGCGAGGGTCGTGTTGACCCAGGCGGGCATTCCAGCCTGGCTTTCCGGAATCGAAATCACCATCGTGCACATCGCCGAGGTGGAACGAAGCGCAGGCTTGGCCGACAGTCCACCGGCTGGAGGCGCGACTTCCGACGACCTCGCCTACGTCATCTATACCTCAGGTTCCACAGGCAAGCCCAAGGGCGTGCTCATACCCCACCGTGCGGTGGTCAACCTCGTCTGGTCGATGGCGCGCGAGCCCGGCATGACCGCCGCCGATCGGGTGCTTGCGATCACGACCTACTCGTTCGATATCGCCGTGGTCGAGCTGTGGCTGCCACTCATGCGGGGCGCGCAGATCGAGCTTGCGCCCTCGGAGGTGGTCGCGGATCCGCAGCGCCTGACCACCCTCTTCGAGCAGTGCCGGCCGACTTTCATGCAGGCCACACCGGCCACGTGGCGAATGCTGATCGAGAGCGGTTGGAAAGGCGACCCGGGACTGGTTGCACTTGCGGGCGGCGAGGCCGTCGACAGCCAGCTGGCGGACCAGATTCTCGACCGGTGCGGCCGGCTCTGGAACGTCTACGGTCCGACGGAGACCACGGTCTGGTCGACGGTCGGTCCGATCGAAAGCGGCGAGCGCATATCCATCGGGCGGCCGCTCGCGAACACAAGCGTCTACATACTCGACCGCCGCCGCCGCCTCCTGCCCGTGGGCGTGCCAGGCGAGATCTACATTGGCGGCCACGGCGTCGCCCGTGGCTACCTCAACCGGCCCGAGCTCACCGCGGATCGATTCGTGACCGACCCGTTGCGGCCGGGCACGACCATGTATCGAACCGGCGACCTGGCAAGGTTCTGGAGCGACGGGCGCATCGAGCACCTCGGCCGGTTGGACAACCAGGTCAAGGTCCGCGGCTACAGGATCGAGACCGGAGAGGTGGAGGCGGCGCTGGTCCGTGCACCACAAGTGGCCGCGGCCGCCGTCGTGGCACGTGAGGATCAGCACGGCGATCGCGAGCTGGTCGCTTACATCGTCCCGGCACAGGAGCTCGATGTCGAGGCTCCGCTCAACGTGGGAGCACTGCGTGCGTCGCTTCGTAAGACGCTGCCGGATTTCATGATCCCGACGCAGTTCGTGAAGCTGTCGTCGCTGCCGATGACCCCGAATGGCAAGGTCGACCGCAAGTCTCTCCCCGCGCCAGAGATCGGAGCGCAGGGTGGGAGCCGAGAGTACGTGCCCCCGCGCACGCCGCTGGAGGAGAAGCTGGCGGAGACCTGGGGCCAGATTCTCGGCGGAGGTCGGGTCGGCGTCGACGACGACTTCTTCGAGCTCGGCGGACACTCGCTCCTCGCCGTCCGCCTGATCTCCGAAGTGCAGCGGGTCACCGGAGTCCAGGTCGCGGTGGCCTCGTTCCTCTCCGGGACGCCGACCGTGGCGGGCATGGCGAAGGTGATCAGTGAAGGCGCTCAGAACAGCTCGGGGCAGCTTCTCTTCAAGGTGCAGCCGAACGGGACGAAGCCGCCCCTGTTCTTCGTCCACGCGCACGAGACAAGCCTGCTCACGCTCCGGCACTTCACTCAGGTCCTGGGGCCAGACCAGCCCCTGATCGCGTTGTTACCCGAGCGCCACGACTTGAGGTTCGACCGATCCGGCAGCGTCGAAGACATGGCGGCGACACTGGTTCAAGTGATCCGGGCCGAGCAGGCGGCTGGCCCGTACTACATCGCCGGCCACTCTTTCGGCGGGATCATCGCCTACGAGCTCGCGACTCAGCTGCGTCGGACGGGCGCGGAGGTGCGCTGGCTCGCCGTTCTTGACGCCGGCACCCCGGCCGACGCCGGACGCTGGCTCGAGGCCCGTCTCAACCCCAGGGCGAGGTTCGGGCGGCTGCGCCGCCTCGGTCTGCGACGCGCTCCCGCAAAGGTGTTCGAGGTCGTCAAGCGCGAGTCCAACGACGTGCTCGCAGCGATTGGGCGCAAGCTCGATCCGCTGGGCGACGCCATGTACGACTGGGAAGGGGCGATTTCACTGGTCGTCAGGTACGTGCCTGCCGGGTGCGACGCGCCGATGGAGCTGTTCACCCCAACCGAGCAGCTGATGTTCGCCGGCGGGAAGTACCTGGGCTGGGATGAGGTCCACCGCGGCACCCTGGCGATCTACGAGGTACCGGGCGACCACCTGTCGATGCTCCAGGAGCCGCAGGTCGAAGTCCTCGCGCAGCTCGTGGCCTCGAGGCTGGAGGCGGCGCAAGCGGCGCTGGCGCAGGCTGTGGTGGGCCGCCAACGTTGAGCACGCGAGAATGGTGCCGGCGCGGAGATTCGAACTCCGGACCCTCGGTTTAAAAGACCGCTGCTCTAACCAGGCTGAGCTACGCCGGCGCGCGACTACGAATTTAGGCCATCGCCCAAACCTGTAGCCTTCCCCCGGATGAGGGTGATCCTCACTGGCTGAAGAGACCGGCCCGCCGGCGAGTCCAGAGCCGACGAGCACACCACCACCACAGCCCAGTCGCAGCTTCAATGGCCGTCGTTACATTCCCGCAACTGCGGCCATCGCCTTCGCGCTGATCGCGCTGCTGATCGTCCTGCTTCTGGGCGGGCCGACCGCCAACAAAGTGACTCCTCCCGAGCCACTCGCCGCCGATCAGACGCTCAGCTTCCCTATCGCCCAGGACCTCGCAGACTTCGACCCCGCTTTGATCTCGAGCCCATCAGACGTCGACATCCTGCGCAACGTCTTCTCCGGCCTCTTCCGCTTCGACGCGCAGCTGCATGAGGTCCCGGACATCGCGACGGCGAAGCCCGCCGTCTCCCCGGATGGCCTCACCTACACGTTCCACCTGCGCCACAACGCGCAGTTTTCGAACGGCGACACGATCACCGTTGACGACGTCATCTACAGCTGGGATCGCGCCGTCGCGCGCCAGGGTGATTTCGCCAGCCTGTTCCAGATCATCGCCGGCTACGGCGATGTGGCCTCGGGCAAGACCACGCAGATGAGAGGCCTGACCAGGGTCGACGACTACACGCTCCAGGTCGCCCTGACCAAGCGCGCGGGGTACTTCCTCACTCTCACCGGACTGTGGCCGTTCTGGCTCGTCGATCAGAAGGTCATCGCCGCCGCGGGAGAGGACGTGTGGTTTACCAAACCGGAGACGTTGATCGGCAGCGGCCCGTTTCGGATGACCGCCCACGCCACCGGCCAGTCGATGGACTTTGCGCCGGTCTCGGTCTGGTACGGCGGCAAGACGGGAACGCTGACCAAAGTCCACGTCGAGGTGATGCCCGACCTCACGCAGCAGGTCAGCGACTACGAGTCGGGCGTGCTCACTCTCATCGGCTACGGTCGTCAGGGCCTCGCTGTCGCGGCCGCGACGCGCTACACGACTACCGCAACGTTGAAGTCGCAGCTGCGCCTCGTCCCCGTCGGCACGACTTTCTGGGTCGGTTTCAACATGAAGTCAGGTGCCTTCGCCGGCGATGCCGGTCACAACGGCAGGCACGCGTTCAGCCAGGCGATCGATCGCGCCGCGCTGGTAGATGCTGTTTGCAACGCGAAGACGACCTGCGTCGCGGCGACCGGTGGCGTGATCAGCAAAGGGCTCCAGGGCTATCTCGGCGACGGAGCCGACCCATCCGCGAAATTCGACCCGGCGGCCGCAAAGGCCGAGTACCAGGCGTGGGATCCCGACGGTTCGAAGGTCAAGGCGCTGACGTACACGTACGACACGAATCCCTTCAACAAGGCCGTGTGCGACAACCTCGCCGCGCAGTGGAAGAAGAATCTCGGTGTCACGGTCGCGTGCGTCGACCTCGACCGCAAGACATTTTTCGACTCCCGCAACGGCGCGTGCGCTTTTCCGACGTTTCGCCAGAGCTGGGCCGCCGACTACGACCATCCGCAGGACTGGTTTGACTTCCTCTTCGTGACGGGCGCGAGCTCGTCCGGGTCGTGTTACTCGAATCCGAGCCTCGACTCGATCATCGCGACCGCTGACGCCTCTCCGGCGGGTGCCGCAGACGCGGACTACAAGACGGCCGGGTTGGTCCTCGTCAACGACACCGTCTACGCCGGCCTGCTCTACGGCGTGCAGCAATACCTGGTCCATCCGTGGGTGCGCGGGGCGGGCGGCAACGCCCTCTACGACTACGACTGGACAGGGGTGAGGATCGTCAAGCACTAGCCGCCGCCATTGCGCGTTAGTCCGGACTATCTACGCATTCGGTCGGGCGCGACCCGGTGTTAGTCCGGACTATGGCGGGGTGAGGAAGCTCCCTAGACGTCGGAGGAGAAGAAGCAGGCCGCCAGGTGCGACTTACCCTTCTCCTCGAGCGGCGGCTCCTCCGTCGAGCAAGGCTCTGGCAGACGCGCGATCGGGCATCGCGTGTGGAAACGGCAGCCCGAGGGCGGCTTGATCGGAGAGGGAATCTCTCCCGACAGCTCGACGAGCCGGCGCCCGCGCTGGATCTTCGGATCGGGCACAGGGATCGCCGAAAGCAACGCCTTCGTGTACGGGTGCTTCGGCTCCGAGTACGTCTGCACGCTGTCCGCGACCTCGACGATCTTGCCGAGGTACATCACCATCACGCGATCGCTGATGTGCCGCACCACGGAAAGGTCGTGCGCGATGAACAGGTACGTGAGCTTGAACTCGCGCTGCAGGTCCTCCAGCAGGTTGACGATCTGTGCCTGGATCGACACGTCGAGCGCCGAGATCGCCTCGTCGCAAACGATCAGCTTGGGGTTCAACGCGAGCGCGCGGGCGATCCCGATGCGCTGCCGCTGGCCGCCCGAGAACTCGTGCGGATAGCGGTTGTTGAAGTACGGGTTGAGCCCGACCACGCGCAGCAGCTCCTGCACGCGGGCGTTGAGCTTCTTGCCGCGCATCACGCCGAAGTTCACAAGCGGCTCGCCAATGATGTCGCCGACGGTCATACGTGGATCGAGGGACGCGAACGGGTCCTGGAAGATGATCTGCATCTGCCGCCGCTGCTGGCGCAGACGCTCGCCGCGCAGATGCGTGAGCTCGACGTCCTGGAAGAAAACCTTGCCCGAGGTCACCGGCAGCAGCTGGGCGACGAGGCGACCGAGCGTCGACTTGCCGCAACCAGACTCGCCGACGAGGCCAAGCGTCTCCCCCGGCCGGATCTCGAAGCTCACCCCGTCGACCGCCTTCACGGTCTGGCCCAGGCCGGCCGGAAAGTGCTTGACGACGTTTTCGACGCGGACCAGCGGCTGGGCGCTGTCGCTCACGGGCTGCACGACGTCACTCCGCGCGGGCTGCGCCATCAGGGGATGATCTGGCCGGGCTGCAGGCCAGAGGCCGCGCCGGGGCTGATGTCGCGAAGCTCGTCCGCCTTCATCTCCGTGCGTGCGCGGTCCATCGTCACCCAGCACGACGCGACCTGGCCGTGGTGGATCTCCTCGAGCCGCGGCTCGTCGGTCAGGCACTTGTCGACGCGGAAGGGACAGCGTGGGTGGAAGCGGCACCCCCGCGGCGGGTGAAGCAGGTCGGGCGCGATGCCCTCGATCGAGCGCAGCCGCTCGTGGCGCAACGCATCGACGCGAGGAATCGAGCGGAGCAGCGACCAGGTGTAGGGATGCTGTGGCTTGTCGAATATCTGGTCGACCGGGCCTTGCTCGACGATCTGTCCCGCGTACATCACGACTACCCGCGTGCACAGGCCCGCGACAACGCCCATGTTGTGCGTGATCATGATGATCGCGGTCCCGAGCTCGCGATTCAGGTCGCCGAGCAGCTCCAGGATCTGCGCCTGGACCGTGACGTCGAGAGCCGTAGTCGGCTCGTCGGCGATCAGGATCTGCGGCGAGTTGGCGAGCCCCATCGCGATCATGGCTCGTTGTCGCATTCCGCCGCTGAGCTGGTGCGGATAGTCCTTGACGCGTGTCTCGGCCGCGGGAATGCGGACCTTCTTGAGCAGCGAGATGGTCCGTTCATGCGCCTCGCGAGGCGTGGCCTGCTTGTGCGCGAGCATCGCCTCGTCGATCTGAAACCCGGTCTTGAGCACGGGGTTCAGTGAGCTCTGCGGGTCCTGAAAGATCATCGCGATGTCGCGGCCACGGACGTCTCGGATCTCCTCGTCGCTGACCTGGAGTAGGTCCTGATTGCGAAACAGGACCTGGCCGCCGACGATCTTTCCGGGGTCGGGAATGAGGCGCAGGATCGACAGCGCCGTCACCGACTTGCCGCTGCCGGACTCACCCACGATGCCGAGGCTCTCGCCCGGAAAGAGGTCGAAGCTGACGCCGTCGACCGCCCTGACCGGGCCGGCGTCGGTCGAGAACTGCGTGCGCAGATCGCGCACGCTGAGAATGGCGCTGGCCACTTCCTACCGACGCGAGCGCGGGTCGAGCGCATCGCGCAACCCGTCGCCGAGGAAGTTGAATGCCATCAGGGTCAGCGACAGAGCGATCGAGGGGGCGACGACCATTGCAGGTGCGATGCGCATGGTCACGATGCCCTCGGCCGCCATCGAACCCCACGATGGCGTGGGTGGAGGTACTCCCAGTCCGAGGAAGCTCAGGAAGGCCTCGAAGAGGATCGCCGCCGGGACGCCGAAGGTGGCCTGGACGATGATCGGCCCGAGCGCGTTGGGCAGGATGTGCCCGAACAGGATCTTTAACGGCTTGGCGCCCGCGGCGCGCGCCGCTTCGATGAACTCGCGCTCGCGGATGCTGAGCGTCTGGCCGCGGACCAGGCGCGCCATGTCCATCCATCTAGTCACCGCGATCGCGATGATGATGTTGGTCAGGCTCGGACCGAGCAGGAAGACGAGGATGAGGGCGACGAGCAGGTCCGGGATGCCGTAGAAGAGGTTGATGATGAAGGTCACTACCTGGTCGAACCAGCCGCGGAAGTAGCCCGCGGCGAGGCCGATCGGTACGCCGATAAGCAAGACGACGATCTGCGTGCCGACGCCGACGATGAGCGATATCTGCGCACCGATCATCAGACGGCTCAATGTGTCCCGACCGAGCTCGTCGACCCCGAGCCAGTGCTGGCTGCTCGGCCCCGTATAGGGGATGCCGGCGGCAACCTCTGAATACCGATACGGCGTGTGCACAAGCGCGACGAGGGCGACGACGATGAGGATCGAGAGATAGATCACTCCGATCAGCGCCAGCCGGTTGCGGCGCAGCCGGCGCCACGCATCCGACCAGAGGCTCGCCTGCTCGGGAGCGGTCGGGCGAGCGGTTACGGCTGCTGCTGTCGCGGCCACTAGTAACGAATCCTCGGGTCGATAACGACGTACAGCAGGTCGACGCCCAGGTTGGCCAGACCGACCAGCGCGGCGTAGCCGGTGAAGACCCCGATCACGATGTTGTAGTCGCGGTTGAGGATGCTCGTCGCGAATTCCTTACCGAGCCCCGGAATGCCGAAGATGTTCTCGATCACCACGCCGCCGGTGATGATCCCGATGACCAGCGGGCCGAGGATCGTGATCACGGGGATCAGCGCGTTGCGAAGCGCGTGCCGGATCGTGATCACGAGCTCGGTCAGGCCCTTGGCCCGCGCCGTGCGGACGTAGTCCTGCCGGATCACCTCGAGCATGCTCGCGCGCGTCAGCCGGGCGACAATGCTGGCGTACGGAAATCCGAGAGCGAACGCCGGCAGCCAGATGGCGCCGATGCTGCCCCAGCGTCCCGGCCAGCCGATCTGGAAATAGAAGGTGCCTTGCGTCGCATTGTCGAGCCAGACGCCGAACACCAGGATCAGGAAGGTCGCGATCACGAAGTTCGGCATGCTGTAGCCGACTACTGACGTGGTGCTCAGCAGATAGTCAAGCCACGTGTTCTGGCGGATGGCGGCGACGATGCCTAAGAGCATGCCCAGGCCGACGGTGAAGATGAGGGCGACGAGACCGACCTCGGCGCTGACCGACATCTCACGCACGACGATCGGCGTTATGGGAACGCCGCGGTTGACCAGAGACTCGCCCAGGTCGCCGTGCACCAGGCCGGCCAGGAAGCTCACGTACTGCTGCCACAGCGGCCGGTCCAGGCCGTAGTGATGGAGCGTCAGCTGGTACGCGGTGCCGTGGAGGTGCTCGCTGAACAGCGCGTCACCGGGCAGCCGGTGGATGCCGAGGAACACCAGCGATGACACCCCGACGACGGCCAGCGCGATCAGCACAAGCCGCTGCACGATGTAGATCAGCGTTCCCCGGGTGAACATCGCTGTGCCGTGCTCCCTTACGAAATTCTCGCTGATAGAGAAAAAGGGCGCCCGCCGCGGCGAGCGCCCTTGTCGAATCGACTAGTGGGACATGATCTGAATGTTGGCCCAGTAGTTGTCGAAGAAGGCGTTGCTCCCAGCGCCCTTGACGTAGGGCTTGATCAGGAAGGCGCCCACCGAGTAGTAGAGCGGGATGTAAACGACGTCGTTGATCAGCATCTGGTTGAGTTGGGCGTAGTCGGCCTTGGCCTGGTCGAGAGGTTCGGCATCGGCCTTGGCCAGGAGATCGTCATATGCCTTGGTGTCGTAGCCGCTGGTGCAGCCCGAGTCAGGGCATCCGACCACATTGCCCCACAGGTTGTCGAACCAGTCCTGCGGGTGGTTGTAGTCGGCCTGCCAGCCGTCGCGGGACAGGACGTAGGTTCCCTTCAAGCGGGCCTTGATGAACTGCGAGTGGGAGACCGGAAGCAGGTCGACGTGCACGCCCAGGTTGTCGTTCCACTGTGCCTGCAGGAACTGAGCCGTGGAGGCGTTCAGCGGGTTCTCCGGGTCGTAGGCGTACACGAGGCCCTTGGTCTTGGTGCCGTTGGGGTCGGCCTGCTGCAGGAGCGACTTCGCCTTGGCGGCGTCGAACGCTGACAGCGGGTCCTTGCCGTCACCCATGTAGCCGATCAGGCCGGGCGGGATGAGGCCGCCGGTCGCCGGCGTGCACACGATGCCCTGGCACACGGTGTCGACTAGCTTCTTCTTGTCGATCGCAAGCGCAAACGCCATGCGGAGGTTCTTGGCATTGTCCCCGTCAGCGAGGGTGAACGGTCCCTTCGCGGGACGCTTCGAGTCGGCGACGACGTTGAAGCTCACCCAGTAGCTGCGGACCTTGGGATGCAGTAGCAATTGGCTCGACTCGTTGCTTGTCTGCTTGATGCGAAGGATGTCGGCGACGGGGGCGTTGCTGTAGCCGCCATAGCCGTAGATGTCGTAACCGCCCTGCTCGTACTTGGTGATGGCGGTCGACGCGTTGTTGACCGAGATGTCGATGTGGACCTTCTTGAGCGTCGGTTTCGGGCTTCCCCACCAGTTGTCGACGGCGGCGAAGTCGACGACCTGCTTCGGCGTGTAGTCGACCATCTTGAACGGCCCGGTGCCGATCGCGGTGGCCGGCTTGGTCCACCAGTTGTCGGGGTCGTTCTTGACCGCGTTCTGGTCGACGATCCATCCGGTGGATCCCGCCAGAGCGATGGCGGTCATGAACCAGCCGGCCGGCGCCGACATGTTGACGACCACGGTGGTCGGGTCCGGAGCGCTCAGGCCGCTGAGCGTGACCGAGGGGTCGTTCTTCTCCAGGAGCGCCTCGAGGGCGGTCCCGGTCTGCGTGTTCTTCGACACGGTGTCGTAGCCCTTGATCGCCGCCAGGTTCGTGGCGTAAGAGCCCTGGTAGGCCGCCGCGCGGTTCCAGGAGTAGAGGACGTCCTTCGACGTGAAGGCGTCGCCGTTCGAGAACTTGACGTCGTTGCGGAGCTTGAACGTGTAGGTCAGTCCGTTGTTGGTAGCGGTCGGAACTGAGGTCGCGAGGTCCGGCACGATGTTCAGGTTCTGGTCGAACTTGACCAGGCCGTCGAACATGTTCTGCTGGATCTCCTGGTCGGTCTCCGCGTCCGCCACGGCGGGGTCGAGAGTGCCGAAGTCGGCCAGGATCGGGAAGTTCAGCGTCTGGTCGGAGGCAAGCGATCCGCCACCTCCCCCGCTGGATCCTCCCCCACAGGCGACCATGGCCAGGGTGGCCACCGTGCCCAGGCCAAGCACCTTGAGGAAGCGGAACGAGATCGGAGTCATAGATTCCCCCTGTGAAGCATTCCCCCCTTGCCATCTTCCCGGTGGTCTTCGCGGCGACCGGGGCGAGAGCGCGCCGGCATGGGGTGGGCGGCCCGGTGGACACGCCCAACTACTACTCCAGGGAACATTGTGGGCTGGCAGGCCCAGGAATGTCTACCCGGCTAGGTATATAGCCCGCGCCCTATGCCGGCGACGCCTGCATACCCACCCTGGCGGGCGGGGCCTTAGTGGGCCGAGACCTGGATCTGGTTCCAGTAGTAATCGAACATGTTGTTCGAGCCGGCGCCGAGCAGGTACGGCTTGAACAGGTACGGGTCAACCGTATAAAAGAGCGGCAGGTACGCGACATCGTCGATGAGCTGGCGGCTGAGTGTCTTGTAGTCGGTGATCGCCGCGGGCATCGGCTCGCCGTCCGCCTTCGCGAGGAGCTGGTCGTAGGCCTGCGTGTCGTATCCGCTCGAGCAGCTCATGTCAGGGCACCCCGCCGCCTGACCCCACAGGTTGTCGAACCAGTCCTGCGGGTGGTCGTAGTCGGCCGCCCATCCGTCACGCGACATCACGTACGTGCCCTTCAGTCGCTCGGTGATGAATCGGCTGTGCGGGATCGACTGCAGCTTGACGCTCACGCCGAGGTTGGTCTGCCACTCCGTCTGGAGGAACTTCGCCGTCGGCTCGTTGAACGGATTCTCTGAGTCGTACGTGTAGACGATGTCTTTGGTCTTCGAGCCGTCCGGGTCCGCTGATGCAAGCAAGGAGCGAGCGCGGGCGGGATCGAAAGCGGCGAGCGGATCGCTTCCATCGCCGAGGTATCCGGCCAGTCCCTTCGGGATGATGCCGCCGGTCGCGGGGATGCAAGCGATATTGGCGCACAGGTCCTTGGCCAGCTTGTTCAGGTCGACCGCAAGCACGAACGCCAACCGCAGGTCGTGCGACGCCTTCCCCTGGTCGAGGCTGAACGGTCCGGCGGCCGGACGTCTGGCGTCGGAGACGAGGTTGAAAGTGACGAAGTACGTCTTGTTCTTCACCTCGAGCACGACCTGCCCTTTCTCGGCCGGGTTTGCCTGGATGTGAGCCACGTCGAACGCCGCCGGCCCATACGCGCCGTACCCGTATAGGTCGAAGTCGCCGCGGTCATACCTGGCCAGAGCAGTGGCGGGGTCGGTCACGACGTCGACGTGCACGATGGACAGCGTTGGCCTCGGCCTCCCCCACCAGTCCGAGATCGCGGTGAAGTCCATCGACTGATCGGCCATGTGCGCCGTCATCCGATAGGCGCCCGTGCCCACCAGCGTGTCGGGTTTGCTCCACCAGCCGTCGAAGTCGTTCTTGACGACGTTCTCGTCGACGAGCATGCCGGCCACCGCCGGCTGGGCGATCGCGGAATCGAACCATCCGGCTGCGCCGGTCAGCTTTGCCACCACGGTCGTGTCGTCAGGCGCGGTCAGACCGGACATCGTGACCGACGGGTCGTTCTTCTCGAGCAGCGCCTCGAGCGCGGCGCCCGTCGCCTGGTTGGTGGAGACCTTGTCGTAGCCGAGGATCGCCGAGAGGTTCACCGCGTATGGGCCCTGCATCGCTGCGGCGCGGTTCCACGAGTAGAGGACGTCCCTGGCCGTGACCTTGTCGCCGTTCGAGAACATGACATCGGTGCGCAGCTTGAACGTGTAGGTCGTGCCGTCGGCCGAGATCGTAGGCATGGCCGCCGCGATGTCGGGAGAGATGTTGAGGTTGCTGTCGTACTTCAGCAGCCCGTCGAACAGGTTGTGAGCGAGCTCCGCCTCGGTCTCGCTGTCGATCATGGCGGGGTCGAGCGTGCTCACGTCGTGTTGGATGGGAAAGCGAAGCACCTGGTCCGCGGCGAGTCCGGTCGGATGAGAGAGGGGCGTCTCACCGCTGCTGCACGCAGCCACCAACAGCGCGGAAAGCGCCGCACTGACGGTGCTGCGTAGCATCTTCGGGTGATGAGCGTACCCGCCAGGGGTAGGCGGCGCCAGGAAGGTCGCGAAAAAGTCACGGGTGCGACCCGCTTCGCGGCGGACCTCGAGATTCCGCGGCTGCTGCACGTCCACCTCGTGCTGTCGCCGATCGCCAGCGCCGCGATCAAGAGCATCGACGTCGAGGCGGCGCGAAGTGCGCCGGGGGTATTCGACGTCGTCACGGGCGCGGACCTGCCCGAGAGCTCGGCCGGGGGACCCGACAAGCCGCTCGCCGTCGGGCGCGTGTTCTACGTCGGCCAGCCGGTCGCGGCGGTCCTCGCCGACAGCGAGGCGCTAGCCACCGATGCGGCGGCACTCGTTTCCGTGGAGTACGACGAGGTCGCGCCGGTGACGGACCCGATCGCGGCGATGCGCGACGGCGCGTCCCTCGTGCTCGACGAAGAAGAGGATGACGGGGGCGAGGACGCGTCGCTGCACGGCGCATCGGCCGCCGACGACAAGGCCGACGAGGGGAAGCCCCGAAACGTTAGTGGCGTCGCGCACATGCGGCGTGGCGACGCGGACAAGGCTCTGCGCGAGGCGGACGTGGTGGTCCGCGGCACGTATCGCATCGCCGGCGCGCACCAGTCGTTCCTGGAGCCGCACGTCGCGCTGGCCCAGCCCGAGCCGGACGGCCGGCTCACGATCTGGTCGTCGACCCAGGGACCTTTCGTGATCCGCGACGCCGTGGCCGAGCTGCTCGAAGTACAGCCACACCAGGTGCGAGTCGTGCCGATGGCGGTTGGCGGTGGTTTCGGCGGGAAGATCCAGCTGCTCGAGCCGCTCCTCGCTTTGCTTGCGGTTCGCTCAGGCCGTCCCGTGCGCCTTGCGCTGAACCGCTCCGAGGAGTTCGTCGTCGGCCGGCCCGCGCCCGCCGCGTCGTTCGACCTCGAGCTGGGCGCGCAGAGCGACGGCACGCTGTTGGCCCTCCGCGCGCGCTTCCATTACGACAACGGCGCCACCGCCGGCTGGCACGCCGGCCTCACTGCCGGCTTCCTCGCCGGCTCGTACCGCATCCCTCACTACGACCTGCGCGGCTACGAGGTCACGACCAACAAGACGCCCATCGACGCCTACCGCGCGCCCGGCGCGACGCAGGCCTTCTTTGCGCTCGAATCGGCGCTCGACGAGCTGGCCGAGAGGTTGAAGGTCGACCCCATCGAGCTCCGGCTGCGCAACGTCTCGCGCGAAGGCGATCCGACCCCCGACGGCAGGACCTGGCCGCGGATCGCGTCGACCGAGGTGCTCGAAGAGGCGAAGTCCCACCCGCTGTACACAGCGCCTCTCGGCGACGGCGAGGCCGTTGGAGTTGCGCTCGGCGCCTGGGGCGGCGCACGGACTCCATCCGCGGCTGGGTGCCGCATTGAGCCCGACGGTACGCTTGCGATCCTCGTCGGCTCGCCCGACATCAGCGGCACCGCGACCGGGCTCGCGATGATCGCGGCCGAGGCGTTCGGCATCTCGGCGGAGAAGGTGCGCGTCGACGTCGGCGACACGTTCGCAGCCCCGTTCAGCACGAGCTCCAGCGGCAGCCAGGTCACGTACAGCGTCGGCCCCGCGGTGTACGAGGCCGCGCGCGAGGCAAGGCGTCAGCTGCTCGAGATCGCGACCGACCAGCTCGAAGCGGCGCCTGAGGACCTCGACATCATCGACGGCAAGATCGCGGTCAAGGGCGCGCCCACGCGCTCCGTGGAGATCACCAAGCTCGTCGCCATGACGACGGAGTTCATGGGCCGGTACAGGCCGATCCAGGCGTCGGGTCGCTCGGCGGTGCAGGCAGCCTCGCCGATGTTCACCGTCCACATCGCGCGTGTTCGTTTTGACCGCGAGACCGGCGCGTATCGGCTCGTCGGCTACGCCGCCATCCAGGACGTCGGCCACGCGATCAATCCGCCCGAGGTCGAGGGACAGGTCCACGGCGGCGCCGCGCAGGCGCTCGGTCGCGCGCTGGGCGAGCAGCTCGCGTACGACGCGGACGGACAGCTGCGCTCGGGATCCTTCATCGACTATGAGCTGCCGACCGTTGACCAGATCCCGGACATCGACGTGCGGTTGGTCGAGGTGCCGTCACCGGTCGGGCCGCTCGGCGCGAAGGGTGTCGGCGAGCCACCGGCCATTCCAGGCACGGCCGCGCTGGCCAACGCGGTGTCGCGAGCGAGCGGCGTGAGGGTGCGCGAGGTGCCGATCGACAGGTCGCTGCTCGTGGCGACCCCTACACCCGTTCTCTAGCCCACTCCAGGATCTCTTCCAGCACCTTCGTCGCCGCGGCGGGGCCGGGGACCACGAGGTCGCACTTGACGAACAGCTCAGAAGGCGCTTCCGGCGACCACACTCCGACGCACATGTGAGGCTGGTCGAGCGAGCTGACGTAGTCGAACATCGACCGGTCGTTCTCGTCATCGCCGAAACAGACCACGCCCTCGCAATCCTCGCCGGGCAGCAGCGACGCAAGCGCGGCTCCCTTCCCGGCTCTTGGCGCGTGGACCTCGATGACCTTGCGGCCGAGCGCTCCTTCGAGTCGCGCGGCATCGAGCATGGGCCGCAGCATCTGCAATATCTCCGGCCCGCTCGTCTCCGTGTTGCGGAAGTGGATCGCGGTGCTCGCCGGCTTGACCTCGATCCACGACCCGGGGATCCCTTCGAGCATCTTCCCCGCCTCGGCGTTGAAGCGGTCGAGCGCGTCCTTCTGGGCATGCCTGGGTAGAGCGAGGCCGCTGTCGCCGATCAGGCGGACGCCGCGTATCGGGACCAGCTGCTCGAGCTGGGCGGGCGGGCGGCTGCTCAGAACGATGACATCCGCGAGAAGCGGTGCCAGCCCCTCGAGCGCCTTCAGCGCCTCTGCGCGCGCCCGCGCGGACGACGGGTCCTGGACAACGTCGGCCAGGGTCCCGTCAAAGTCGGTAACCAGCAAAAGCTCGCCTGGCGGCACCTGTGCGACAGGCGACCTTTCCCAGGCGCGCGTGATCTCATCGAGCTCTTGAATCATCCCTCCAAGGTTACAAACGCGGACGGTGCCGCTCGATCACCAGATTCAACCCATTTGAACTGGGGAGCGTGCCGAACGAATGTCCCCAGTCCCCGCCCAGGCGGGAGGCGCAATAGACTTGCGCAACTTCGCCGTCGCCGTACCGAAGCAGCAGCGAAGCCTGAAGGATCTTCGCCATCCGCTCCACCAACACGCGCGCCCGAGCCTCCGTGTGCTCCTTCATCTCGTCCTTCAATCTGTCGAGGGTGCCGTCCAGCCGGCGGTCCAGTCCCCGCGCCAACTCGACCTCGGCGAAATAGGCGTCGACCGTCTTCGGCTCTCGCTGCATGGCGCGCAGGACGTCGAGCGCGTTGACGTTGCCCGAGCCCTCCCAGATCGAGTTGAGCGGCGCCTCGCGGTAAAGCCTCGGAAGGATCGACTCCTCGACGTAGCCGTTGCCGCCGTGACACTCGAGGGCTTCGGCCACGACCGCGATCGCCCGCTTGCACGTCCAGTACTTCGCAATGGCGACGCCGATACGTCGAAATTGCGATTCGTTGCGGTCGAACGCGGCCGCGAGCCGCATCATCAGGATCGTCGTGGCCTCGGACTCGATGGCAAGGTCCGCGAGCACGTTCACCATCAGCGGCTGGTCGATCAGGAGCTTCCCGAACGCGCTGCGATGCGCGGCGTGATGCGTGGCCTGCGCGACCGCCTGGCGCATGAGGCTTGCCGAACCGATCACGCAGTCGAGGCGTGTGTGGTTGACCATCTCGATGATCGTGCGCACGCCGTCGCCCTCCTCCCCCACGAGCGACGCCACCGCGTGGTCGAGCTCGACCTCCGACGACGCGTTCGAGCGATTGCCGAGCTTGTCCTTCAGACGCTGGATGTGGAAACCGTTGCGTGTGCCGTCGGGCAGGACGCGCGGGAGTAGAAAGCAAGACAGTCCGCGCGGCGCCTGCGCCAGGACGAGGAATGCGTCGCACATCGGCGCCGAGCAGAACCACTTGGATCCGGTCAGCGCGTAGTCGCCGTTCGCTCCGATACGCTCGGCGCGCGTCGTGTTCGCGCGGACGTCGGATCCGCCCTGCCGCTCCGTCATGGCCATGCCGAACAGCACGCCCGTCTTGTCCACGTGCGGCCGGAGCCCGGGGTCGTAGTCGAGCGTGGTCGCGAGGGGCTCCCATTCTTTTGCGAGTGAGGGCGCCTTGCGCAGCGTCGGCATGGCGGCATATGTCATCGATACAGGGCAGCCGTGTCCGCCCTCGACCTGCGACCACACATAGAAGGCGGCCGCGCGCGCCGCGTGCGTGCCGGGCCGTCGCTCGCGCCACGGCAACGCGTGCAGTCCATGGCCGATCGCCACCTCCATGAGCTCGTGCCACGCCGGGTGAAACTCGACCTCGTCGATGCGGTCGCCGAAGCGGTTGTGCGTGTGGAGCTTCGGAGGGTTGGCGTTGGCCTGGAAACCCCAGTCGATGGCCTTCTGGGTTCCGGCGAGCGCGCCCAGATCGCGGACGAGGTCGTGCGCCCACGAGCCACCTTCGCGCTCGAGCGATTCGCGCAGCGGAGCGTCCTGATCGAACAGGTTGTAGTCGACGAGCGGCGGCGGCTGGTTAGCGTCCGCCGGCAAGCTCGGCCACGAGCCTCAGCTGCTCGATGCGGGCAGGCGTGTCGATCGCCATCCCCGACACGATCAACGTGTCGACGCCTGCTTCCTGAAAGGCGCGGATCTTGTCTCGGGCCTTGTCCCGCGGGCCGACGATCGAGACGAGGTCGATGAGCTCGTCGGGCAGCGCCATCATCGCCTCGTTGCGGCGCCCCTCGAGGTACAGGTCCTGCACCTCGCGCGCCGCACTCTCGAACCCGTACGACGAGACCAGCCGGTTGTAGAAGTTCTGCTCGCGCGAACCCATGCCCCCGACGTACAACGCCAGCATCGGGCGCATGGCGTTGCGCGCGCTTTCGAGGTCGTCGCCGATCAGGACATTGACCGAAGGGCAGATCGCAAACCCGTCGAGATCGTGGCCCGCTCGTGTCGCCCCCTCGAGCAGTGGCGCCCGCAGCTCGGCCATGTGCTCGGGCGAGAAGAAGATCGGCAGCCACCCGTCCGCGATCTCCGCGGCCAGCGCCACGTTTTTCGGCCCGAGCGCAGCGAGGAAGATCGGGATCTGCTTCTGAACGGGCCTGATGGTCAGCTTCAGCGCCTTGCCGGGGCCGTCGGGCAGCGGGAGCTGCATCGTCTCGCCGCTGATCTCGACCTTCTGATGCGCCAGTGCCATGCGGATGACGGCGACGTACTCGCGTGTCCGCTGCAGCTGCTTGCCGAAACGGACGCCGTGGAAGCCTTCGGAGACCTGCGGGCCGGACGTACCGAGGCCGAGGAGCATACGGCCGCCCGACAGGTTGTCGATGGTGGCGGCGGTCATGGCCGTCATCGCCGCGCTGCGCGCCGGGATCTGAAAGATGCCGGCGCCGAGCTTGATCTTCTCCGTGCCGGCCGCGAGCCAAGCCAGCACCGTGGCAGCGTCGGATCCGTACGCCTCCGCCGTCCAGACGGAGTCGTAGCCGAGCTCTTCGGCCGCTCGCGTCACCGCGAGCTGATCGGCCATCGTCTGGCCGAAACCCCAGTACCCGAGCTGCACGCCCAGCTTCACTGGTGACTCAGATTAGGCGCTGGGGGAGAACGTCTGGTAGAGGAGGAAGACGTTCAGGCCGATGATCATCGCGGCCACGGCGTATGCGCCGAGATTGGTCGCGCGGCTGTTGACGAGGTTGCCCATCAGCTTTCCGTTGCGCGTGAAGATCACCAGCGGAATCATCGCGAAGGGGATGCCGAACGACAGCGCAACCTGGCTCAGCACCAGCGCGCGCGAGGGGTCGAAGTGGCTGGCGATCAGAATCATCGCCGGGACCATCGTGATTGCCCGGCGCAGGAACACCGGGATCTGGCGCCGAATGAATCCCTGCATGACCACCTGGCCGGAAAGCGTGCCCACCGACGACGACGAGATGCCCGACGCGAGGAGCGCGATGCCGAAGACGAGCCCGCTGTGGTCGCCGACGTACGTGTCGAGGCCGTGGAAGACCTTGACCAGGTCGGCGCCGGCGCCGGTCAGGCCGCGCACGCCGAAGACCGCGGCGGACATGGTCAGCATCGCGATGTTGATCACGCCCGCGACACCCATCGCGATCACGACGTCGACCAGCTCGAAGTGGAAGATCTTGCGTTTGGCCTCGGGATTGGCGCCGACGATGCGCTTCTGCGTCAGCGCCGAGTGGAGGTAGATGACGTGGGGCATGACGGTCGCGCCGAGGATGCCCGCGGCAAGGAGTATTGACGCGCTTCCGTCAAGGTGGGGCACGAATGTGTTCGTCGCGACTGAGCCCCACGACGGATTCGCGCCGAGGACCTCGAGGCCGAAGGCCAGGACGATCACTCCGACCAGGCCGGCGATCACCGACTCCAGGCGCCGGAACCCGTACGACTGCAGCCCGAGGATCGTGAAGGCGGCAACTCCGGTGATAAGGCCGGCCGCGAAAAGCGGGATGCCGAAGACGAGGTAGATGCCCAGCGCGGCACCGACGAACTCGGCGAGGTCGGTGGCCATCGCGATGAGCTCGGCCTGGACCCAGAGGAACCAGACCACCGGCCTCGGAAAGCGGTCGCGGCAAAGCTCCGGCAGGTTGCGGCCGGTCGCGATGCCGAGCTTGGCGCTCATCGACTGGATGAGCATCGCCATCAGGTTCGCCGCGAGCACGACCCACAGCAGCATGTAGCCGTAGCGCGAGCCGGCGGCCATGTTCGTGGCGAAGTTCCCGGGGTCGACATACGCGACCGCGGCGATGAACGCGGGACCGAGGAACGGCAGAACCGCGCGGACGCCCCGCCGCTCGCCGGTCAGCGAGCGCTCAGCGGCTTTGAGGACGCGAAGCTCGCCGGGGAGCGCGCGCTCCTCGCCCACCACCATCGGCTGCCCGATGGCGGCCTTGACGACTTCAGCCAACGAACACCGCCCTCGCCAGGCCTAGAGGCACACTCTCGCGGCGACCCTTGAGCCGGACCTCGACTGGACCCTCGAACTCGCTCGCGGCGACGATGGCAAGGCGGGTACCGGGCGTCAGGCCCCGCCTCTGAAGCTCCCTCAGCTTGCCTGGGTCGTCGTCGTTGACGCGCTGCACGGTGAGCCTCTCCCCCATGTGCGCCTCACTGAGGTTGCGGTGGCTGCCCGGCTTGACCTTGCCGCCCAGGGTCGGGATCGCGTGGCCATGGGGGTCGAGCTCCGGCTGGCCGAGCAAGTCGAAGATGCGCTGCTCCATGCGCTCGGAGATCACGTGCTCGAGGCGCTCGGCCTCGTCGTGGACCTCGTCCCAGCCAAAGCCGAGGACCTGGACGAGGAACATCTCCAGCAAGCGGTGGTGACGTACCAGCTCGAGCGCGACCTTTCGGCCCTCGCGCGTGAGCTGCTGGCCGCGGTAGCGGTCGTGCTCGACGAGCCCTTGAGCGGAAAGCCTGTTCACCATCTCGCTAACGCTCGGGGACGAGATGCCGAGTCGCTGCGCGAGGTCGCGGGTCGGCACGGGATGCTCGTCGCCGCCCAGCAGGTAGAGGGACTTGAGGTAATCCTCCTGCGAGCGCGTGAAGGCTTCCCTAACCGGCGCCGAGGGTGTACCTACCATCAAAGGTAGGATACCCTAACTTTCTAAGCGCAAGCCCCTGTTAGCGAACTTGCCGGGTTGTAGGTCACGGTGACGTTGGGCGTCACCGTCACCGACGTGGCCGCGGTGAACACGGCTACGTAATCGGCGCAGCCTTCAGCCAGATGGAAGTCATTGTTCACGCTGGTCACGCTGAGCCAGCTCAGTACGGTGCCGCTGTGATGCATGCAGTAGTTGACCGTGCTGCCGACCCCCAGGTCGAAGCATTCGATGGCCTTCGCCCACTGTTCAAAGGTCAAGATGCTCACGGACATCGGTCCGGTCGACGTTGCTTGCAGGTGGTAGGTGAACGTGTCCGGGATTCCGCCCGCCAGATGCCAATCGGGACCTTTGATGGACTCCGGGTAGTTCCACAGGACGAGCTTCGGGTGCTCGAGCTCGGCCTTGGTGGTCGCGAGCTCGCCGAGCGTGGCGGTGAGGTTGGCCTGGCTCGTCTTGAGCTGATCCAGGATGATCTGGTTGCGACCCGTCAGCGACTCGTTCTTGATCTGCAGGTTGCG